>JBFWIO010000033.1:0-13816 GCA_050255955.1 Victivallaceae bacterium | reverse complement strand
TCTTCCGATCTCTTTGACCATCATCGGCATCACTTCGCCCGCGAGGCCCGGCGCCCGGTAAAAGGGCGTATCGACATTCTCCGGCTCGAATGGCGTTTCCCATGCGGCTTCAAAAATCACGACGGTACGCAACTCGAATATTTTCCAGAGTTCCGAGTTTTTCGGATAAGTGGTTTTCCCCACTGCGCAATAATCATCGCGCTCAAGATCGGCGAGGAAATCAGCCTTGAAACGGGTGGTCGAGTCGTCGTAGCGAAAGGTGTTGTCGATGCTGAGTTCGTCCTTTGCGTTCAGGAGTTCACGCCGGACTCGACGCATCTCGGCCAGCGCGTCGCTGTTCCGGGACGGCAGCAGGGCCTGAAACTTCCGGCGCGTTTCGCCCGCGCTGCCGCGTTCGAGCACCGCGAGGTTGAGATTGAGCCCGAGCGGCGAAACCAGCACCGGATGCGTCGGGGTGGCGGCGTAGCACCGTCACGCGAAACGCAGGCGGTTTTTCTCCAGCTCCGAAAGCTCTTTTCGCTCGAACGCGACCCCGCAGGAGAGCAACGCCAAGGCAACAACGGCGAGGCGGAGGAGATGAAGCGGACGCGGGCGTGTCATCGGCGAAGTCCTCGGCTATATCTCGTGATCCATCAGGATCATGCCGCCGCGGACCAGAAGTGTGCCGGGCAGAATGATGAAATCGAAATAGGCGCTCATCACCACCGTGGCCGGGATGTCAAAAGCGAGCCCGAGCGCCGCTACCGGCAACAGCACGTAACTTGCCCCGCTCTTTTCGCTATAGAGATACTTTCCGACTCCGGAGAAAAGGCTATTATTCTTGGAGCTGAGCTTGAATTCCGGGGTTGGGTGGTTCATAATCGGATGCTTGATCGCATCGTCCAGCTCAATACCGGGGTCCGGAACGATTTGGGCGGAAGTCAGGGGATTGCTTCCCGACCGGTTGGGTTCGGGCGGGCCTTCCCGCTTTGGGGGCGGGGCACAGAGATCGGTTTTGGCTTCTGGTGTGATTTGCAGCAGGACTTCGCGGTCTTTCTCTTCCTGCGGGATCAAATCTTCATTCATAATAAGGGCCGGGGGGCCGATCAATCCGAGCCAGGCCGGAACCGGGCGATATGCGTTTGCTTTGACGGCAATATAGTAAAGGCCATCCTTTTCGTATACGGTATTGTTCATGATCGCGGTGCTGTAGGCGTAGTATTCCGTGACGCCGAGTGCCAACGTTTTTTCGCAGGTTCGGCTGACCACGCACCCTCCCGCGGAGACCATGGTCAGCAACGCGAACAGCAAAGATAACCATTCTCGAAAAGATCGGCATGTTACCTGCCGGGCGGCGGATTTGGCGGTGAATGTCATATTTGTCCTCGGTCGATTGCGCAAACTGATTTCCGGATGGCTCGCAAAGCCGTTCCTGATGCAGGGCGCAGCGGCGAACTGCTGATGGCTTTTTTTGATAATTTATCCGGTTTGTCGATGAATGCAAGGGGCGGTGTCGAGAATGGGGGTTAAATTTATCAGGCGGTTTTCCGATTGATCGTTTGACTTTGAAAAAACCGGCGGTATTGTTGTCGATGTGGTCGTTTTTCAGCAACGTTTTTTTCGCGGAGGATTCACGCTGATGAAGGATTTTTCGATTGCCGCCCCCGCCGCGCAGACCGGGGATTTGATATTCAGCACCGGCTCCGCAGCCGCCGCTCCGGCACCGGTTCCGGCCGGGGACCCGCCCAAACAACCCTCGATCTACGGCAAAATTCCGCCGGTGCCGACGCTGGACGCGGTCAACGGAATCAAATTCGACTTCAACGAGGGCATCCGCATCCTTTTCCCGCCCGACGGCAAGGAATACCGGGTTCAGTTCTCCGACATCGACACCGGGGTTATCCTCTACAGCGCCGACACCGTGCCGGGGGCGTACGTCACCAGTGTCAAAAAGTTCTACATCAAATTCCGGCTCCAGATTTTCCCGAAGGGCGGCGGTGACGCGCTCTTTACCCACGATTACGACGCCTCCGGCAAAGAGGTGATGATCCAGCTCCCGGTCGGCACCATCGGCGACTCGATCGGCTGGTTCAGCTACGTCGAGCGTTTTCAGCGCAAGCACGGCTGCAAAGTGATCTGCGTAATGACCCCGTGGATCGCCGCGCTGGTCAAGGATCAGTATCCCGGGATCACCTTTATCGCTCCCGAGGATACGGTCAAGTACAAACCCTACGCCTGTTACTACATGGGCCTCTTTTTCAAGGGCAACGTCGACAACCAGCCGATCGACTTCCGCTACATCGGGCTTCACCGCACCGCGGGCTACATCCTCGGCGTCGATCCCGCCGACGAGCCGCCGCGCTTCAATCTCTCGGCTCCGCGCCAAATCAAAGAACCCTACGTCTGCATCGCCGCCCAGAGTTCGAGCCAGGCCAAGTACTGGAACAATCCCTACGGCTGGTTCACCGTCGTCAAGTTTCTGAAAGACAACGGTTACCGGGTGCTGTGTATCGACAAGGCCCCGATCCACGGCTTCGGCCTCAACTTCAATCACATCCCCTACGGCGCGGAGGACTTCACCGGCGACCGGCCGCTGCAGGAACGGGTCGATCTCATCAAGGACGCCGATTTTTTCGTCGGCTTGTCGAGCGGCCTCTCGTGGCTGGCTTGGGGCTGTCATGTCCCGGTGGTGATGATTTCGGGCTTCACCCATCCCACCAATGAATTCGCCACGCCGTACCGGGTGATCAATTATCACACCTGCCACAGCTGCTGGAACGACATGCGGATCGACTTCGACCACTACGATTTTTTGTGGTGTCCGCGCCACAAGGGCACCGACCGCCACTTTGAGTGCACCCGGTTGATCAGCCCTGAACAGGTAATCACCACGATCAAAAAGATCCCGGCCTTTCAGCAGCACGCTGCCGCTTCTTCTGCAAGCGGATCAAAGCCACAATTTTAAACCACGACTCGGGGGAAGTAAACGATGGGCCGAAATGCGACGATCGAACGATGGGAGGTGGCCGGCGGATTTGAATCGGCGGCGATTACGCTTGCCGGAATTCAGGTTTCGAGCGTGAGTCTCTCGACCTTTGCGGCGGACGACGCGCCGGAGCGTTCGGGCGGGACTTTCCGGCTCGCCTCGCCGCCGCCTTCATTCGCTTCGACCGAAGCGGCGGAGATAAAGGCCGATGCCAAGCCGCTTGCCATCGCGCCGGCAATCCGCCGGAGCGCCGATGCGCCGGCTTTCACCTCGACCGCTGCCGCCGGATCTCCCCGCGTTCTTGAGCGCAAGGCCGCCGAAACGGCTGCCGCCGCCTCCAGTCCGGTGCGTGAGACGTTCGCCGCGCTCCGGCTTTCGGTCTCGGTTTCTCCTGAAAAAATCGCTTTCAACGCCGAGTCGATCACGGTGCAGAGCGACGACACGGTGCGGCATGCCACCATCAGTCTCGAGGTCTCCGCCGACAGTCCGGCACCGGCGCCGGGGCGGCCCTACGGTGCGGCTGCCGGGGATACCTCGGTCTTTATGGCCGGCACCTGTTACATCAAAGTGGTGCTTTTTGAATCCAACGGCAGCTTTGACGCCAGTACCGAAAACTGGAACGCCACCCGGATCAACCAGGTCAAAAACCAGATTTCGCTCGGGGCCAAGTGGTGGGAGGATATGTACGACAAACAGGGCTACGCCGGCGACCTCAAGTTCATCATCGACTTCACCTATGCCGACAATCCCTTTTCGACCAGGTACGAGCCGATTTCCCGGGGCGCGATGAGCGACTATTTGTGGATCAATGAATATCTGGTTTCGCAAGGCTACAGCTATGCCTCCGGCAACAGCGCCAATATGGCCCAGAATACCGTCTACAACGACGACTTGCGCAAGCAGAACGGCACCGACTGGGCGTTTACGGTCTATGTGGCCGACTCCAACGCCGATGCCGACGGAATGTTTGCCGACGGCTATTTCGGATACGCTTATCTCAATGGCCCCTATCTTCACATGACCTACGACAACGACGGCTGGGGCATCGACAACATGCAGATGGTGCTGGCCCACGAGATGGGCCATATTTTTGGTGCGCTCGATGAATATGCGGGCAACGGCAACAGCGATTACTACTCCTATGGCGGTTATTACAACACCCAGAACATCAACGCCTACAACAATCCCAATCCGTCATCGCGCGTGGCCAGTTTGATGGCCGAGTCGGAACTTCAGCGTCCCGCCTACAGCGGCAAGACCAGTTCTCCGTCGAGTCTGGCGATGGTCGGCTGGCAGGACAGTGACCATGACGGCATCATCGACGTGCTCGATATGCCGATTTCGGCGGGCAATGTGACCTATTCGTACAACGGCTCGACCGGCTATATGACCGTCGCCGGGACGTTTACAGTGACCGTGCTGCCCCGGGCTTCGGCGGGGAACAGCATGACCATCAACACGGTCGATTTTCTGCAGTACCGGGTTGACGGAGGGGCGTGGCAAACCGTCAACGCGACTGCTTGGAAAGCAGATAGTTACAATTTGAATTTGAGCTTTCTGGTCGGGCCGTCCGGGTATCTCCTGGAGTGGCGGGTGATCGATGCCGACCTGACCGCAATTTCGGAAATCTATTCGCAGGCGCTGCGTTCCAACGACAACAATGTGATCGGCATCGGCGGCTCGCTGATGAATTTCCTGCTCGGCTCCGGCTACAGCGGCAAAAATAACAGCGTGGTTTCGAGCGGCACGATGGATGTTGCCGGGAGCGCCGACGGGACCACCGTCAGTCAGGCCTCGGCGACCCTCAACGTTCTCAACGGCGGGTTGATTTCAAGGACACTGGTCGGCAGCGAGGGGACGGTCAATGTGTTTTCCGGCGGCAGCGCCTCCGCGACTTCGGTCGGGTCGGGCGGGGTTGAAGTCGTCTTGGTCGGGGGGACTGTCCGGAGCTCGATCATCGACGCCGGGGGGACCGAAGTGCTCTCCGGCGGCAGGGCCGATTACACCGCGATCGCCGGAATGCAGCTGATTTTGTCCGGTTCGGCATTGTCGAACACGGTTCAGTCCGGCGGCTCGCAAATCCTCTCCGGCGGGGTCGCCCGTGCGACCGTCGTGGCCGAGGGCGGTTCGCAGATTGTTTCCGGCGGTTCGGCGCTTGACAATACTGTTTACGGGGTGCAAAAGTTGTCGGGCGGGCTTGCCCAGGGGACCATGATCTCCGGCGGCATTCAGCAGGTTTTTGCGGGGGCGACGGTTTCCTCCGCCGCGATTTATGCGGGCGGTGTCCAGCAGGTTTCGGGCGGCACAGTGACCGGGACGGTGGTCAATTCCGGGGGCGAACAAAGGATTTTCGCCGGAGCTGCCGTACAGTCCGCCACCGTTTCCGCAGGCGGGGCGCAGGCGCTTGAAAGCGGCGGGACGGCGATCCGGACGGTGCTTTCCGGGCTGCAGAGCGTGCTTTCCGGAGGTCTCGCCGACAGTGCTTCGATTTTCAGCGGAGGTCTCCAGGCGGTCTCCGGGTCGGCGCGTAGCGCGACGGTATCCTCGGGCGGCGTACAGCGGGTGCTTTCCGGCGGGACCGCTTCCGGAACGGTTGTGCTTTCCGGCGGCGTGCTTGAGTTATCCGGCGGGACAACCATGCGGGCGGCGGTTTATTCCGGCGGACTGCAACTGATTTCGGCGGGGACGGCCTCGGCCGGGCAGATTTTCGCGGGGGCTTCGGTCGAAGTGTACGGCGGGGTGGCGGCGGCGGCCGAGATCTATTCCGGCGGGGTGCTGGTGCTCGGCTCCGGCGGTTCGGCGACTGCGGCCGCAGTCGGTTCGGGGGGGATGCTTCGAATCGGTTCAGGCGGCTCGGCAACCGGGGTTTTCATCTCCGGCGGCGGCCGTCAGGAGATTGCTTCCGGCGGCAGGGCGGCCGGGGTGACGGTGAGTTCCGGCGGCATCCTCACGGTGTCCTCGGGTGCCCGGCTGGAGAGCTCGCTCGCGCTTGCCGGGAGTCTCTCGGTCGGGGGCGCGATGGTGGCTTCCGGCTGCAAGGTCAACATGGCGGTCTATCAGCGCAAGACCACCGACGGGGTGATGATTTCCGACATCGCAGCGCTTGCCGGGGCGGAATTTTCGATCACCATCGCGGCGGGACAGTCGCTCGGGGTTTACCGTTTGGCCGACAATGCGCGTACTTTCCGGGGAACCATTTCGGTTTACAACACCGGCAATGTCCGGATCGGTACGCTCTCGGTCGGAAGGACGTTTACCTCAAATGGTATTTCCTACTCGTTGAGCACACTCTCGGGACAATTGGTACTGCGGACTTCGATCCCGCCCAAAATCACGGTGACACCGTCCAGCTGGACCTCCGGCAACGTCACGCTGAGCGTCGAATTCATTGCCGGGTCGACCGAAAAAAGCTATTCGCTCGATTACGGTTTCACCTGGAGCGAATACGGCGCGCCGGTCACGGTGAGCGAGAACAGCACCGTATACTTCCGCTCGGTAGACGCTTCCGGCAACGAATCGACGGCGGCCTACACGGTCAACAATATCGACCGCACACCGCCGGAATTCACCATGACGCCGACAGCAACCACCCGTTTCAGTCAGGTTACCATCGACTGGAGCGGCGCCGACGGCGACGGGTCGGGCGTCTATCGCGAATATCTCCGGTTCGGGCTCAAGTCGAACCTCTCCGGCACCGGGGTCACGGTGAGTTCTTCGCACTGGGAGAGCAATGAACTCGGCGCGGGCGTCTGGTATTATCAGGTCGGGCTCGCCGACGAGGCCGGCAACCTGGCTTGGAGCGAAGTATCGAGTTTTGTGATCGGCAATCAGCTTTTCGGCAAGGCCGGCAAGGCCGACCTGATTGCCGGCAATGCCGGTGAAGACCGGCTGCGCTACGGCGCGGACGGGGTCTGGGGCGGCAGTTTTTTCAGCAACGGAGAGTACCGGGTGGCGGGGCGCAACCGTTCCTATGACCTTTTTGTCGGCGGCGCGGGATACGATCAGCTGCTGCTGACCGATGGGAACGACGCATTGTTCCTCGACGATATCTATTCGCCGCTGCCTGCGAGTGATGCGATGAAAGCCAGGCTCGACGGCGTCGAAGAGGTCCTGGGCGGCAACGGCAATGATCTCATCGATTTCTCCAGCGACCGCTGGAGCTACGGCGACGTCCGGATCGCCGGCGAAAAAGGCGACGATATTCTGATCGGCAATGCCGGCAATGATATTCTCTGGGGCGGCGACGGCGACGACATTCTCGACGGCGGGGCGGGGAACGATATCTATGTTTTTGACGACAACTGGGGTCGCGACCGGGTTAACGACCGCGACGGCGCATTCCGGCTGGTCTTTGACCAGTCGCTTGAGGGTCAACTTGAGTTGAGTGAAGATGGATTGACCCTCATTTGCGGCGAAAATTCGATCGAATTTTCGCATCGGGTGACGCCCGAACGGATCGCCTATGCCGACCTTGATCCACAATACGTTCGGGAAAGCTGCGACGCGATTCTGCGCCAGCTTGCCTGAGTCCGGAAGCGCGGTTTGCAAAAGTCGCGTCTTTCCTGTATAGTATTACAGGAGAACTGTTATGAAAGCCGCATCCAAATTCAAATACATTTACGACGGCATCACGCCGTATCCGGAGCTGAGTCCTTTGGGCAAGCTGACCCGGATCGTGGTGCTCGGCATCCGCTTTTTCGTCGATGGCGATTCCGGCCGCCAGGCGACCGCGCTGACCTACTACACCCTCTTCGCAGTGGTGCCGATCGCCGCCTTGTTCTTCGGCATCGCCAAAGGGTTCGGACTGGAGAATATTCTCCGGCAGGAACTCTTTGAACGCTTCTCCGAGCATCAATCAACGCTGGAGTGGCTCTGTCACTTCGTCGACAACACGCTCCACCGGGCGCGCGGCGGAGTGGTCGCCGGGGTCGGTGTGGTGCTGCTTTTCGGCACCGTGATTATGCTGGCGAACAACATTGAGGAGACCTTCAACCGGATCTGGGGGATTCGCAAGCGGCGCAATATTTTTCACAAAATGAGCGACTATCTGGCGATGATGGTGGTGACGCCGATTCTCCTGATTGTGGTTTCCGGCAGTACTGCGCTGACCCGGATGCTGCTGCTCGATTTCGCGCGGCAGCTGCCGCTGTTGTCGCACGGCGCGGTGGTGATGCTGGAGATGATGATCCGGCTGGTGCCGCTGGTGGTGGCCTGGGTGGTGTTCTGCTTCATCTACTATGTGGTTCCCAATACCAAAGTCCGGCTGAGCTCGGCGCTTATTGCCGCGTTATTCGCCGGGACGCTCTTTTTCGCTTTGCAGAATGCCTTGCTCTATTTGCAGTTCGCACTGTCGGGTTACAATGCGATTTACGGCAGCTTCGCAATCGTGCCGTTGTTTCTGTTGTGGCTTCAGTGGTCGTGGCAGATAGTGCTTTTCGGAGCGGAGCTGACCTTTGTTCACCAGAATGCGGTGACCGGGCAGTTTGAGAAAACCCATGTCAAGCTCAGCCGCCGGTTGCAGCGGTACTATCTTTTTGCCCTGATCCGGCTGGTCTGCCGCAATTTTGACGCGGGGCAGGGGGGCACCCGGGAGTCGGAGATTGTCGCCAAACTCCATCTCACCACATTTCAGGTGCGGATGTACCTCAACGAGCTGGTCGAGTGCCGGATCCTGGTTCCGAGTAGTTCCGAAAACGGCGAAAACGCCTATCTGCCGGCGTTGCCGCCATCGCAGTTGACCGTGATGAAAGTCTTTCAACTCCTCGACTGCGCCGGTGAGAACGCCGCCGCCGGGCATACCCATGCGCTGCTGGCCAACCTGACCGCGCAATGCGAAAAAATCGAGCAGGCCGCCGCTGCCAGCGACGGCAACCGCCCGCTCAAGGATTTGTAAAAGTTGGTATCTTTGTCCTGCCGTGTTTGCCTCAATAAGCTTCAAGTCCTGATTTCCGGCGAAACGCCGTTTATCTGCCCGCTGAAACAGCTGATGCTTCATTCATAATCCCGGCAAAAAAAAGAGAGGAACCCGCCGCGGCGGATTCCTCCCCGGAATGGGCAAGCGTTTACTTCAACGGGGCTTTTTCGATCATCGCCAGCCAGTAGATGATGAACATCTTTTCCTGCTGCTGCTGAAACGTCAGCTTGTCAGCCGGGGTGTCCAGCAGCGTTTTGAGCCGGAGTTTGAGATTGGCAATCTCGGAGAAAGCTTCGTTGCAGACCACTTTTTTGAGTTCGGCCTGGAGGCTCGCGGTGACTCTCTTTGAGAGAATGTCGGCGAGTTCGGGGTTGGATACCATATCCTTGTTCGCCAGCACTTCGTCGATGTTGCGGAGGATCACTTCCTCCATCGGAGTGATGGTTTCCTGGTCGAAGCGGTTGAACATGGAGTCAACCGTTTCGGTGACGGTGTTCTGGATCAGTTTGGTTCCCGCCGGAATCATGTCGAGCGCCGACTGGACGGTGCGTGAAGCGAGGTCGCGGGCGGCCGGGACCATCATCTGGCGGACGTTGTTGCGGATGGTCGGCAGCGACTCCTTGAGCGATGTATTGATCAGCATCGCGACGTTCTTGGGCGTGACTTCGGACTGAAGTTTGGCGGTGAGCCAGGTGGTGTAGGCGGCGATGAAGACGATCAGGAGCGCGTAGGCGATCACGGTGCGGCGAAGCGCCGCGGTGTAGTATTTTTCTTCCTCGTTGATTTTAACGAGGATCTCTTCGAGTTTTTCGAGATTGCTGTTTTTCATTTCGACGGCGTCCTTTCCTGCTGCGCGAGCGACTGGGCCTTGGCGGGATTGAGCTGACAAATCCAGAGTTCGAGGAAGGTTTCAAGAAGTTTGTTTTCGACTTCCCCGGCGTGATAGCCTTTGAGGTTGGCGAATTCCGGGGTCTTTTTGAAATCCTGAATCTGGGCGTCGAGGCCGGCCAGGCTTTCGACGGCGCCGCCGAGTTCTTTTTCGAGCATCGAGGACATGTCGTCCATGAATCGCGCGTTGACTTTGTTCAGCGCTTTTTCCATCGCATCGATATCTTTGGGATTGTGTTTGGCAAGGATTTTGTGCTCGATCGTGCGGAGCCGCTTTTCCAGCTTGGCGAGCACCTGATTGCGGACATTGACCTTGACGAATTTCTGAAGTTCCTCGACCGAGTCGAGCCCTTTCTGGCGGAAGTTCGGCAGCTCGCGCTGGAAAGCGGCGGCCATCTCGGTTTTGAGTGCCGGGAGCATTACGGTTTTCATATCGTTGAGCATGCCGTTGAATTCGGGCGAGTCAGTGACGATATTGGCGTTCTCGGTCAGTTTGACGGCGAGCTCTTTGACATCGAAGTCGCTGGTGAGGCGGAACAAATTGCTGATCAGGATCGAGAACAGCACGATGATCACCACCACACCGAGCACCGAGGCAAGCATCTGACGCTTGCGCATCTGCCGGATGTTTTCGAGTCGCGAGGAAATCATTTCGATCTGCTGATCGAACGGCGGAGGCGTTTTGCCGTCCTGAGGAGCGGCATCAACATTCTCTTTCATCTTTCGTTGGACTCCCATGGGAAAATTGTTTTTATTCGAACCTCGTAGATCGACCGTTTTCCCCAAAAACGGCCTTATCGGAAATATAAGCCGGGATTGGTGAATAAACAAATCGTCGAAAGTGATTAAAATCAAAAAATAACAAAAGACCGAAGGTTACCGGAAAGCAATCCCGGACGGCAGCCGGGCGGTGAACTTCCGTACCCGCTCCGTCGCTGCCGGGCCGCGCTGATGCTCCGGCCGCTTTTTGCTCCGTCAGAGCAACGGCGTCAGGCTCTTTCGCATCTTCAGCACCGGTTTGACCTCGCGCTGGAGCGAAGCATGATCGCCATTCAGGATTGAGCGTAGAATTTCCACCGCGGTGGAGCCGAGTTCGCGGCAGGGCTCGACGTAAGTGGTGAGCACCTCATGGCCGGCGGGCCAGCCGATATCGTCGTAGCCGATCAGCGAAATATCCTTGCCCACCGTCAGTCCCGCCTCAAGGCACGCCTGATGGACGCCGCAGGCCTGATAGTCGCGGGAGACGATGATCACGCTCGGACGCCGGGGCCGGGTCAGAAGTTCCCGCCCGCAAAGATAGGCTCCGAGTTCGAAATCGCGCTCCATTACCGCGATGGTCGCATCGCTGTGATCGAGCCCGAGTTCTTCCATCGATTGATGGTACTGCCGGATCATCTGGGGGTAAAAATATTTGTCGGTGCTGCGCGCCACCAGCGCGATGTTGCGATGCCCCATATCGTAGAGCATGTGAAGCGTCGAGTCGATCAGGGCGGCCCGGTCGACGAAACTTGCCGGCAACTCGCTCGGGGTTTCCAGCCCGGCGATCACCTGCCGGACACCGAGTTCGCTGAGTTGCCGGGAGATGTCCGCCCGGTAAAACTGCCGCGCGAAAATCACCGCGGCATAATTTTCCTTGAGATAGGCCGGTTCAACTGTCCGCATCAGCACGTCAAAGGCATCGTAGCTGTAGCCGTACTGTTCCAGCCGGTCGCAGATCGCTGCGCCGATTTCCGGGCGGGGGTCGGAGGAGCCGTGGGCCTGATAGATGACGGCGATTTTGGCATTGCCGATCGCTTCGTGTTCAAGGACTTTGAATCCCCGGTTGGGAACCCGCTGGAGCGACAGGTTTTCGCACATTTTGCGCAACGCCGATTCGACCGTTCGCGGACTGGCCGAGTATTCGGCGGCCAGCACCCGGATCGACGGCAGCATGGTATTGGCGGCGAACTCCCCGCTGCAAATGCGGCGCTCAAGATCGTCGATCAGTCGCGTACTGACCGGAGAACGTCTCTTTTTGGTGGTATCCATGGCGATTTCCTGAATTTGAAAAAATGATTCTTGTGATACTAAGAATACAATGTACTAATATTGACGCGAAATGCAAGTCGGTATTTTGTAGTTTTGCAAAATTATCACAAAAAAAACGGCCTCTCGCGAAGCCGTTCATTTTTGAGCACAAAGCGGGTTATTCGGCGACCGGCACCAGCACCACGTCGTCGAACCAGGCGGTACCGGTGTTGTCCTGCCCGTATTTGGCGGGGCCGAGGACGAGTGCCAGATGGTCGGTGCCGGGTTTGAGGTTGGTGATGTTGACGGTATACTCTTTCCAGTCGGTGGTGCCGCGCAGATCATCGATCTTGGCGCCGAGGTAATCGTGTTTTTCGCCTTTGTTGAACATCGCGCCGGCGCGGAAGCTCGCGCCGTCCTCGGCGGTTTTGGCCTTGAAGGTCAGGCGGTAGCTTTTGGCCGGGGTCGGGGTCGGAACGAACTGGATTACGTAAGGACTGCTCTTGGCGGCCTTGTCGGTCACTTTGAGCGATTTCGTGCCGGTGGCGGCGGTGCTTTCGTCAATGACCATTACTTCTTTGCGGTCATCATTGGTCATATCCGCTCCGGTGCCCCAGATGACCCAGCCGCCCTGTTCTTCGAAACCCGGGTTTTTCAGCAGATTGGCTTCGTCGGCCGCGGCCAGCGCCATCGATGAAAACGCGGCGGTGACGAGCAAAAATTGTTTCAACATCTTATGTTCCTCCATGGTTGGGGTGATTACTCAATCGCCGTCAGCGAAACGTCGTCGAACCAGACGGTGCCGGTGTTTCCCTCTCCCCATTTGCACGGGGCGAGCACCACGGCGAGAAGATCGGTGCCTTCCTTGAGGTTCTCGATCGGTACGGAATATTCTTTCCACTCGCCGGTGCCGCGCAGCGCGCTGTTGACGCCGCCGATGTATTCATGTTTGGCGGCGGTGCCCTTGTTGAACATCGCTCCGGCGCGGAATTCGGCGCCGTCGGCGGCTTTTGCCTTGAAGGTCAGCAAATAGGTTTTGGCCGGGTTTTGCAGCGGCACGAACTGAACCACATAGGGGCTGAATTTCTCCCAGTTGTCGGTGATTTTGAGCGAGCGCTTGCCGGAGGCCGCGGTCGATTCGTCGCAGGTCAGCACCAGATTCTTGTCTTCGTTGGTCATGCCGGCGACACTGCCCCAGACGACCCATTCGCCGTTTTCTTCAAAGCCCGGGTTCCGGATCAGGTTGGGCCCGTCCGCCGCGACCAGCGACCAGGACAATGTGGCGAGCAAGGCAAAAATTGCTTGTTTCATCAGTGAGTTCCTCCAGCTGACAGTGGTTGCTTGCAATCGACTATGTAACAAATAATACCCCGTCGCTGAAATTGCAAATCAATTTCAGCGGACGGGGCGGAGGAAATTGAAAAAAAGTTTATTCGGCGACCAGCGAAACGTCGTCAAAGAGCACGGTGTTGGTGTCGGTCTTTTCGGCGGTACTCGGGGCGAGAACCACTGAGAAGACGTTGGTGCCGGCGTTGATGTTGTCGAGTTTCACGGTGTATTCCTTCCACTCGCCGGTGCCTTTGAAGTTCGGAATCTTGTTGCCGATGAAGGCGTAGGTTTTGGGATCGCCCAGCGTTCCCTTGTTGTACATCACTCCGGCGCGGAACTCGGTAGCGTCGGGGGCTTTGGCCTTGAACTTCATCACATAGCTTTTGGCCACTTGCGGCATTTCGATGAATTGGACAACGTAGGGGCGGCCGTCTTCCCAGGTGTCGGCGGCTTTGAGGTAACGTTTGCCTTCCGGCGCGTCCTCGGCGCTGACGATGGTCATCAGCGTCGCCTTGTCCTCGTCGTTGAAATGCTTGTGGGTGCCCCAGATCGACCAGGAGCCGTCCTCTTCAAAGCCGGGATTTTTGATCAGATTGGGGTTGTCGGCAGCCATCGCGGTGAGGCTGAGGGCGAGCAGTGCGGCGGGAAACAGGTGTTTCATTTCGTGGGTCCTTTCGTTGCTTGGTTACGGCCGGGCGAGCGAAAAATCGTCG
>JBFWIO010000032.1:0-13845 GCA_050255955.1 Victivallaceae bacterium | reverse complement strand
GCTCAAAATAAATGCCGGGATCGCGGCGTTGATTGTTTACCTTGATCCCGGCGGTTTTTGCGATAGTGATTTACAACGTATTGGCCGGCGGGTTGGCGAATTTGATCGCCATGCCTTCGACCGTCGTCCAGCGGTATTGGATCAGGATCAGCTGGAGCGTTTTGAATTCCTCGGTCACTTCGATCAGGGCGTCCGCGCTCTTGGAGGCGAGCGCTTCGTTGCGCGCCGTCCGCGAGGGCGACGAGGGGCCAAAGGACAGAATGCCCAGCAACAGGATGCTCTGCGATGTCGCTTTGGCCTGGCCAAGCTTGGTGTATGCGTCTTTGTCGGTGATCGGCGTCGTCGAGGGCGACACCGATACCATACTGCTGCAACCGCAGAGCACCGCAAGAGCGGCAGCGGCGGCGATCGTCATCAAAGTCTTTTTCATGAACTGCCTCCCTGTGCTCATTTGCTGTTTCCGCCGCCGACTTTGAACCGGATCGCATCACCCTTGATGGCGATTTCTTCCCACCAGACCAACAGCATCCAGTAGGTATAACGGTTTTCGGCGGTGACGTTGATCAATGCGTCCGAACCGGACTTGGCTTTGGCATCCTGCAGCGCCTGGTTCGCGCTGGCGTTGGAGGTGATCGGAAGCCCCAGCAAATAGACCCCCGTGTCGGTCCCCTCGACATCGCGCTGGACCACGGTGTAACTGTCCGCCGAGGTGATCGGCATCGTGGACGGGGCGATCCCCGCCGGCGTCGCGACGCATCCGGCCAGCAACGCGCCGACCGCAAACGCCGCCGTCATCAGTATGGTTCTTTTCATGGTCAGTTCCTTTTTTTACGGTAGTTGCCGCGGAAACCCTTCACCATGCAAATCCCCCTTTCGGTCGGTTCCGTTTCCGCTGATATAACGGGCGGCGCCATGCCGCTCAGAACTCAAATTCGCCGGCCATCCCGGTGTTTTTTGGACTCCGGGAATTTCGCTTCGCCATCAATATAAACGCGGATCGCCAAAATAAAACGGACGGAACTGGAATTTTTGCAAAAAGGCGGTATATAGTATATTGAATTATGTTTATTGTTTTTTTGTCATTCGCGATTCAGGCCGCGGCAATCATCACAAAAGTCATGAATCGTACAAGGAATACTCAAATCGTAGGATTGAAAATTATCGTTTCAACGGATATTTTCTCAAATCAGGAAAATATTTTCTTGCGGATAATCGCAGTTGATCAATGCAGAAACAAGGAGGTTGCGGTGAGACGTTTCGGTTTATGGCTGGGGTTGCTGCTTGGCGCGGTCGCGGCGATCGGAAGTGATGGGCTCAATCTCGAAAATACCGCTCCCGGCGCATTGCCGGCGCCCTGGCGGGCCTATATTACCGGCTCCGATGACGCCCGGCGGGCGAGTTCGGTCAAAGTCGTCGAAGCCGACGGCCGCAAGGCGGTCAGGATCGATGACGCCAGCGACCAGGGCGAAGCCGGCATATCACGCATCCTCGACTGCCCGCCGGGCACCTGTTTACGGATTCGCGCCGCTTACCGCGCCGCCGAAGCGGGTGGCGAACTCAAAGGTCTTGAGCTCTCCGCCCACTTCATCCCTCCCGCCAAATTCCGGGCCGGAACGGTGCTTCCCAATGCCTCCGGCGAAGTCCTCCTCGATACCGTCCCCGCTCCCGAAGGAACCCGGCAAGTCCAGATTACCTTTTACTCCAGCCGTCCCAACCGGACCGCGGTGCTGCTTGATGACTTGACCATCGAGTCAAGCGACAAACCCTTTGCGCCCGCGCCGCCGCGGACGGCAAAGAAGATCGCCGGGCGAACCTTTTATCTCTCGCCCGACGGCCGCGACGACGCGGCGGGCAATCGCGCCGCGCCGTGGCGGAATATCGCCAGGGCAAACCGGATGCTCCAGCCCGGAGACACTGCAATTTTTCTGCCCGGCCGTTACGAGGGGACGATCGAACCCGCCCGTTCCGGTGCGCCTGACGCGCCGATCGTCTATCGCGCCGAGCCGATCGGGCAGGCGATCCTCACCGGGTCGCAAACAAGCGGATACGCCGCCAAAATCGAGAAGCGGGCCAATATTGAACTTGACGGTTTCAAGTTTGACGTAATTGCCGGCACCCGCTGGCTGCTGGTCGCCGACTCCGATCACTGTAGCTTCAACAATCTCGATATGGAAAACGCCTCGATCGAAAATCCGATCGGCTGCCGCGACAGCAGTTACCTGCGCTTTGACCGGATCCGGGCGCTCCGCTGCAAAAACGTCGGGCGAAACGGGGTGCTCTCGGGCGATATGTGGAACAACTTCAACGTGACCCACAGCGTATACCAAAACATGTACATTGGCCAGGTCGGGCACCGTCCTTTCGGGTTGTGGTTCGACTGCTCCAACATTGTGATTCGCGACTGTATTTTCGACTGTCGCTGGGGCCGTAATTTCGAGTTCTTTTCGCCGCAAAAGGTGCTGATGGAGCGCTGCGTGGTAACCAATGCCTTTGAGGGCTCCGGTTCCTTTGACGGGCAGGCCAAGCTTTTCCTCAACGAATCGATTTTCCGCAACAATCTGGTTCTCCGCAACGGGTATTCGCCGATCGTCATCGGCGGCTACCAGTACGCCGATATGCCGAACTTCACTTCGATGAATTCGCGTTATTACGCCAACACGTTTTATCGCAACGAAGACTCCGCGATAGCCGCCAACGGCGACACCAGCGATCAGGGCAAGACCTGTTTCCGGAACAATATCTTCAAAAACAACATTTTTGCCAACAACAATTTCGACTGCGGCACCGCGATCCAGACCGGCATTGCGGCGGGAGCCGACAGCCGCTTTCGCCGCAACATTCTCTACGGCGACCGTCCCGGCGCGGCGACCGTCCGTTTCGGCGACGGCAAAACGCTCCGCCAGCTCTCCACCGCCGAGGCCGCCACCGCCGCCGCGCCGTATTTCGAGAACAACCTCGACGCCGATCCCAAGTTTACCGCGCCGGATCGCGACGACTTCACCCCCGCCCCCGGCAGCCCGGCGATCGACGCCGGGGAAGCGCTGACCGTGACCCGCGCGGCAGGCAAGGATACCATTCATCTTCCGGTCGAGGATGCGCGCTATTTCTTTGACGGCTTCCGGATTCCCGGCGAAAAGGGTGATTTGATCATGATCGGGCCGGATAAAACCGAGGCCCGGATCGTCCATATCGCCGAGCGCCAGAATACTTTGATCCTCGACCGCAAAGTTTCGTTCGCCAAAGGCGACGCGGTCAACCTCGCTTACAGCGGCGCGGCTCCCGATCTCGGCGCTTATGAAACTGCGATGAAGCAGCCGACCGGTCCGGTTTTTGACCCCGCTTCGATCCGGACAGCGGATGCGGCCGACGGTATATTGGTGAATTCCGACTTTGAGCCGGAGCACCGCGAGAGCTGGTTTTATCTCTGGAATTTCACCCGTCAGCCGAGCAGTTTTGCTTTCCTTGACGACAGTACCGCCGGTTCCGGCAAACAGTCCTGGCGGGTCGAATATGTGCCGTATGAACAACTCAAGGATATGACTTCCATTTCGCCGCGGTTGAAAGACAGCGATTCGACCCTGTCGACCCACCTCAGCCCGGCCTGGTGGGAGATCGCCAGGTACCCGATGCTCCGCTTTGCCTACCGGATCCCCAAAGGGGTTCCGGTCGGGGTCACTTTGTATTGCGATTCCCGCTCCGCTGTCCCCGGGCCGGGGTCGGTTTTTGTCGCCGAAACCCCGGATTTCAAGGTTCCGGAAAACTATATCCGGCAGCCGCTGCTGAAGTTGATCGATGACGATCAGTGGCACAATGCCGAGATCGATTTGCGGCAATTGCGGAAATTGATGCCGGATCAGCGCTTCATCTACAAACTTCGTTTCTGGGCCGGCGGGCCCAACGGCAAACCGGGTTCGCGTTATTGGCTTGACGATGTCAGCATCAAAGCGAAATAGAATACAAGTCATTGATTGATAAACGGCCGGATGCATTGCATTCGGCTGTTTTTTTGTTGCCGGAGCGCGGTATCGGCACTTGCAATCCACCGGCGAGAGAGTATTATAATCTTTGGAGCCAATTTCAAAGCTCTCTGCAGCGCTGAAAAAAGCTCGCCGCGTCCGGCTTGTCCGACCTTTCGGGCTTTACCGCCGAGGGTAAAGCCGCTCAATGCCGGACGGCGTCGGCCATCGGCGATCATTGTTTCATCATCCGCAAATACTTTTGAAATCTGCTCTTTGGACAGCACCGGAGCGATCTTCGCACTGCCGCGGATTCTGCGGAAGAGGAGGGAATATGACTGAAAAAAAAGCCGATCAGGAGCAAACCGCTGATCCCGCCGCCAATCAGGGCGCGAACCATTCGCTGCCGGATACGGCGGTGCGTCCGGTTACCCGGCGTCTGCTTTTTCCGCTGACTTTGCTGCTGCTGCTGATTTTCGCTGTCGGGCTGGTCGCAATCTGGCGGCAGTATCTTGACAGTATGGAGCGCCGGATTACCCGGACCCGGGATGAATTGGCCGGCGTTTTCCGGGAAGACTTGCGCCGGATGACCGGCCGGATCGAAAAGCTGGCCGAATACCTTGCCACCGACCGGACACTCCTCCAATGTGTCCGCGACCGCAACGCCGCCCGGATCCTGGCCGAATGCGCACCGTCGTTCAATTTGATCGATCACAGTTTCGATGTCGCCAACCTGAGCTTCTATGACCGCAACCGGGTTTGCCTGATGCGAATTCACGATCCCGCGCGGCGCGGCGACGTCAACGACCGTTTCATCATGCGCAAAGCCGAGCGCACCGGCATGGTTTGCAGCGGCCTCGACATGAGCGTCTACGGCAATCTGGTTTTGCGCACTATTCAGCCGCTTTATCTGGAGAGCAAGCTGGTCGGTTATGCCGAAATTTGTATGGTGTTGCGCAATATCCTGCAGCGCGAAAGCGGCTTGCCGGGTTCCCAGCTCGCGGTGCTGGTGGAGCGCAAGCATCTGCCGGCTCCGCTTCCCGGAGCCCGCCGCGGCGCCGGGCCGGCCGAAAAACTGGCCAACGGCGTCGTCGCCTATGCTTCGCAGGGGGTGCTGCCGGAAGCTTTCAAGCCCGCCGCCGAGGCGCTGCTGGCGGATTCCGAAGCCGGGCCCCCGTCCGATGAAATCGCTTATTCCGGGCAGCTCTGGCGGATCAGCGCCGAGCGGCTCAACAGTGTTTCCGGAGCTCCGCTCGGGCAATTGCTGATCATGGTCAATGTCACCGACGAGGTTGCCGCATTTCATCGTTCGCTGGCGGTGGCGGGGGCGCTTTGGGCGGTTCTGATCGGGATGTTGCTGTTTTTCATCTACCGGCTGCTGCGCCGCACCGATGCGGGGATTCGGGCGCAGCAGCGGGAACTGCGGCAGAGCCGCGAGAATCTCGCCGCCACTTTGAGTTCGATCGGCGACGGGGTGATCTGCTGCGGGCTCGACAACCGCATCCGGAGTCTCAATCCGGCCGCCGCCGCGATGACCGGTTGTCCCCCGGCGGAAGCCCCCGGTCGATTGCTCGGAGACGTCCTGATCACCGAGGGCGAAGGCGGCGACGGGCCCTGCCGGTGTTTGTGCGAAGATGGTCTGTCCGTCGCTTTGCCCGGTCCTTTTGTGCTGCTTGACCGGGCAGGGGACCGTCGTCAGGTGACGGTCAGCTGTTCACCGGTGCGCGACCGCGACGACCGGATTTCCGGCAAAGTGCTGGTGTTTCGCGACGTCACCGCGGAAAACGCGAGACTTGAGAAGGAGCGCGAGATCAGCGAAAAATACCGTATGCAGTTCGAAAACATGACCGTCGGTTATGCCCTTCACCAGATGCTTTACAACGAACGCGGCGAACCCTGCGACTACCGATTCCTCGAAGCCAACCCGGCTTTTGAACGCTTGACCGGCCTCAATGCCGCCGACCTGATCGGCCGTACCGTACTCGAAGTCCTGCCCCGGACCGAGCAAAGCTGGATCGATACCTACGGCAAAGTGGTCGCCACCGGAATCGGGTGCTCCTATCGCAGCTATTCGCGTTCGCTTGACCGTTACTACGAGGTCTGGGCGTTCAAGGTCCATGAAGACTCCTTCGGCGTTTTCATCTCCGACGTGACCGACAAGGTCCGGATGGAGGAGGATCTGACCAATTACTTCAACACCAGTTTGGATTTGTTCAGTATTTGCGACGACCACGGGAAATTCGTCCGGCTCAATCCGCAGTGGCGCGAAACACTCGGCTATGAGCTTGATGAACTGCTTGGCCGCAACTGTGCCGAGTTCATCCACCCCGACGACCGGGAGCGTACGATGGCGGTGGCGGAGCAACTCGTAAGCGGGGCGAAAATCGCCGACTTCGTCAATCGTTACCGCCACCGCGACGGCTCCTACCGCTGGATTGAGTGGCGTTCGAGCTTCAACGGCAAACTGATCTATTCGGCGGCCCGGGATATTACCCAGCGCAAGCTCAATGAGCTTCATTTGCTCAAGATGAACCGCGATCTGGTGCTTTCCCAGGCGACGGCCGCCAAAATGGCCGAACGGGCCGAAGCCGCCAATATCGCCAAAAGTGAATTCCTCGCCAATATGAGCCATGAGATCCGCACTCCGATGAATGCGGTCATCGGGATGTCCGGACTGCTGCTCGATACTGCCTTGACCCCCGAGCAGCGCCAGTACGCCGAAGTCGTCCGAGACAACGGTGAAGCGTTGCTCGGCTTGCTCAACGACATTCTTGATTTTTCCAAAATGGAGGCGGGCAAGCTCAAGCTTGATTTGATGGACTTCGATTTGTACGACATGCTCAACAGTTTTGCCGAAGGCATCGAGCTTGCCGCCGAGATGAAAAACCTCGAATTCATCTGCGACCTCGCGCCGGAGGTGCCGCGCCGGATTCACGGCGACGCCGGGCGGCTGCGCCAGGTTCTGATGAATTTGGCCGGCAACGCCATCAAATTCACCTCACGGGGGGAAATTTTGCTCAGGGTCGAATGCCTGCCCGATGACGATGCGGCCGGGAGCGTATCCGGGGAAGACATTACGCTTGCCTTCACCGTGCGTGACACCGGCATCGGCATTCCCGAGGAAAAGCTCGGCGCGATTTTTGAAAAATTCCATCAGGTTGACGCCAGCACCACCCGGCAGTTCGGCGGAACCGGCCTCGGTCTCTCCATTTCAAAGCAGCTCACCGAACTGATGGGAGGGCGGATCAGTGTCGCAAGCGAACTTGGCAAGGGCTCCGAATTTCGCTTCACGGTGCGATTCCGCCCCGCCGTCAACGAAGAGGCGAATCCGCCGGAAGACGTTGAAAAACTGCGGCGGCTCAAAGTGCTGCTGGCCGACGACAACCGGACCGGCGGCGGTATTCTTTGCGAACGGCTGCGGCAATCCGGGCTGCGCTGCGAATACGCCGGCGAAGCCGCTCCGGCGCTGCAAATGCTGCTGGATGCGGCCGGAGCCGGCGATCCCTTTGACTTCGCGCTGATCGATACTTTGTTGCCCGGCATTGAGGAGCAATCGCTTCCCGCGCGGATCCGGGCGAGCGAAGCGTTGGCCGCCCTCAAAGTCATTATGCTTGAACCGCTTGGTATCCGGGGGGGAGCGCAAGGTGCCGATGAGGCCGGATGCGCGGCCCGCTTGAGCAAGCCTTTGTGGCATTTTGAGGTCTGTCGCGTCCTCCTCGAATTGCTCGCAAACGGCCGGGCGAATGCCGGAACGGCGCTTGCGCCGCGCAAACGGCCGGGCGAACTCGACACCATTGCCGAACGGCTCTCCGGCAGCCGCTGCCGGATTCTGATCGTCGATGACATCCGCTCCAACCAGATGGTGGTGATGGCGATGCTGAAAAAGTTCGGCGTCCGCGCCGATGCGGTTTTCAATGGCGCGGAGGCGATCTCGTCGCTGGAGTCGATCCCCTACGATCTGGTGCTGATGGATATCCAGATGCCGGTGATGGACGGCTACGAGGCGACCCGCAAAATCCGGGATCATGGCACGCCGGTCAGCAACCATCAGATTCCGATCGTGGCGATGACCGCCCACACCATGCCCGGCGACCGCGAGTGTTGCCTCAAGGCCGGCATGACCGATTATCTCGCCAAACCGGTGCTGCCGCTGGCGCTGGCCAGAATGTTGGTAAAACATCTTGCGGAAGAAGGGGATTGAACGGCAGCATTGCCGGATCAGGAGGTCAAAAATGAAAATTCCCCGGAAGCTGTCCAGGATCATCGGCAGTCTACTCAGGATACTGAGCGCGCTGCTGGTGGTACTCGGAACGCCGCTTTTGCTCTACTGGCTCTGGAATCCGGCCGGAAACGCTTTGCCGGACGCCCTCGTGCTCCGCGAAAACGGCATCTGGATCGGCCACGGCTGGCTTGGCGGGAACGACTGGTTCACCCGTTACCGGGTCGATCCCGGTTACTTCCGCAATCCGGGCCGGATCGAAGCGCTGCTGGATAAACTTGAAGAAAACCGCATCCGCTTCGTCTATGCCCATTTGTGCCCGTCAGAATTGCGCGGCGGCATCGCGCCATACGAATCGGAGCAAGTCGAGCGTTTCCTCGACGCCGCCGGGCGGCACCAGATCGCGGTGCTGCCGTGGATCGGCGGGGTGTTCGGCGAATCCGCTCGGCCGTCCGATCCGGTCTGGCGGCGAAACTTCATCGCCTCGGTCGGCGAGATGCTCGAAAAACACCCGCGCCTGGCCGGAGTTCAGCTCAACATCGAGCCATTACCGTCGGGCGACAATGATTTTCTGACTTTGCTTGATGAGCTCCGCCCGGTGCTGGGGGAGCGTATCCTCGGCGTCGCCGCCTATCCGCCGCCGAGCCGCTGGCACTCGTTCCCCGATCTGCACTGGGACAGCTTTTATCTCGCCGAAGTGGCAAAGCGCAGCGACCAGCTGGCGGTGATGATGTATGACACCGGGATCAAATTTGACAAGTTCTACATTGATCTCCTGCGGCGCTGGGCCGGGGAGCTTGGCCGCGCTACCGCCGGAACCGGTTGCCGGGTGCTTTATGGCCTCCCCGCCTACGACGACAACCAGTCGGGGTACCACGATCCCAAAGTGGAGAACCTCGGCAACGCGCTCGCCGGGGTACTCGCCGCGCCCCGTGCCTGCAATGTAACCGGAGTCGCCATCTACAGCGAATGGGAAATGACCCCGGACGAGTGGCAGCTCTGGCGGCGGCATCTGGCCGGAAACTGAGCAGGAAAAACAGAAGCCGGGCTGTATATTTTTTTGCAAAACGGAGACGGAAATGAGTGTTTGGGCATGGGGATCGGGCGCGCCGCTTTTCGGTTGCGCGATGTGTGGATTTGACAATCCTTTTGCGACTGAGTTGCCGTGGATTTTGTGGTTTCCAGCCGGGATATTGCTGGCGGCGTTGGCGGCGGTTCCGGTGGTGCTTTACAGGCTTGGCTTCCGCTTGCGCAAGCGGGAGCCGCGGCCGCCGCGCTGGCTGGCGGTAATTTTGCTGATCGGCCTGTTTATCGCAGGTTTGATCGTGTTGTGTTTTCCGCCGTGCTTCAGCGTGATGATGGTTGCCTGGGGACTTTTTTCGCCGTTCTGGATTTTGGCCCACGCTCTGGAGTTGATGATTCAGAGGTCGTGGTTTTCAGCTCCGGTTTTGCTCGTGCTGTTTCTTACCGGAGTGACGGCGGTATTCTATTGCTGGTACCGGCTGATCTATTGTGTGTTGCAATACGAATTATTCGATCCTGCCGTTTCTCCGCCGCCGCCGGACCAGACCGGCGGCGACGACGGGGGCGTGTCAGCGGAACCAGACCGGTGAGCACCACGCCCACTGGTCGTTTTTCTGCCGCACGCGCATGTAATAATAGGCCGGGGCTTCGTCGTGATCGGTGAAGTTGAAGCTCCAGTCGTATTCGTGCTTGAGCGGCGCGCGGTTGAAGCGGTAGGCCGGGGAGTCGATTTTGCCGAGGTGCCCGGTGTAGACGCCCTCGATCAAACGGGTGAGGGGGATGGTTTCCCGGACGTGGTTGAGCTTCGCATGGATCGCGGCGTCGTGCGGCATTTTGACGTGCAAGCAGAAATTCTGGGTCGCCGGGGTCGAGTTGGTCGGGTTGCCGTAGCTCTCGATCTTGAGCCGGACTTTGCGCTCGCCCTCTTTTTCCCAGTGACAGGTGTGGTAGCCGTGTTCGGCGCCGTATTTCTTCTCCACCGGGGAGACCACTTCGAGGCCGCGGAAACGGGGCTCGACCTTGGTGATTTCGCCCGCCGAGAGTTCCAGCTCGACTTCCCAGTGTGACGATTTGTGTTTCTCGCCCCAGCCGAGTTCGAGGACGATCAGCGTTTCGACCATGCCTGCCGCTTGCGCCGCAGCCTGGTCGAGTTCCGAGAAACGCCGGAAAAGTTTGCCGTTTTTGATGATGTCAACGCAGTCGATCGCTCCGCCCGCTTCGACCCGGCAGCTGAAATTGCGCTCGCTTTCCGATACCGGCAGAACCGACCCCGGCGGCCGTCCGTTGGCGAAGAAATGCGGCACAATGCGGTCGCCGGTCACCGCCCAGGTGCGGCGCGCGTGCAAGGCTTCCCAGATTTTCTCCCGGGTGAGCTCCTCCGCCCAGACCCCGGTCGCGCCGTGGCCGTAGCTCCCCGGAAAACCGCTGTGGTGGTCGGTGTTGCCGAGAAAGCCGAAAATATGTCCGTGATTCAAGCCGTACTGGACGGTGTTCTCCCAGTCCGAGGGACCCATTGAGTGGAGGAAAGGGCGGGTGTTTTCGTTGCCCTCGGAACAGCCGTGCATTGAGATCACCTCGACCACCGGTTCGATTTTGGAATCGTGGGTTGCCCAATTGATGCCGCGCGCGCCGAGTTCGTAGCCGATGTGGTGGGGAAACGAGAGCGCGTCCGGCGGCAGTCGGCGGTAAAGGTCGGGGATCGATTCGGCGTAGATGATTTCGCCCTTGAAGTCCTTGTAAATCACGGTGCGGTCGCCGTCGGCGCAGGAGTGGATCTCAAAGCCGGGGAAGATCACGAACTTGCCTTCCTCGTTGCTTTTGATCAGCGTCGCCATCATTTCCGGCCAGAGCGCCTTGATCCGGGCGAAGCCCTTGAGGTGAAAGTCGATGATGTAGCCGATCCGCTCATCCGGTTCCGGCATGTCCGGCCAGTGGGCGTGGCCGGTTACCGACACGAAGTCGAGCTGTTCGCGGGCGTTGGCAAGCGCATCCTCCAGCGGCCCGTGGCCGTAGGAAATGCCGCAGTGATTATGCAAATCTCCGAAATAGGCTTTCATCTGTAGTCTCCGGGTTGTTGTCACAATATACCGGCGATTTCAGCACTTGTCAAACGCGCATCGATGCGGTTCCGGGGGCTTCGCCGAATGAAAATTTATTTTTTTTCTCATTTGCTCTTGACAAAAACAAGCGTTTGTTATATAATTAACATCGAAACAAGCGCTTGTTTTTTAATTTCACCGGAAAAACTCGAGGAGTGCAAGGGAAATGAAAGAAAGTTCGTTGAAACGTTTCACGCTGATTGAACTGCTGGTGGTGATCGCGATTATTGCGATCCTCGCGGCGATGCTGTTGCCGGCGCTGGGCAAGGCGCGCGAAAAGGGGCGGCAGATCAGCTGCTCGAACAATCTTCGGCAAGTTGGTGTTTACTCGCAGTTTTATGTTGACGACAACCGCGGCCTCTTCGCCGGCTTCCGGCGACCGACCGCCAATCTTGCCGATGTCAATGAATATTGGGCGATGCGCTTCAACGCCTATCTTCAGGGCAAGACCAATGACAACTACCGGCTCAACTGTCCCTCGGTACCGCGCGCCGGGAACGCCCCGGTGCGATTGATCACCTACGCCCTCAATACCAATTTCAACTACGGTTATCCCGCCAACAAAGTCAAAAATGTCTCGCGCAAAGCCTATGTGGTCGATTCCCCTTATCTCAACAGCGTCTACGGTTACGAGCTCAAACCGGCGCGCGGTTTCGCTGCTCCGACCAGCGAAAACACCACGCTTGAGCAGACCAAAATCATTCTTCGCCACGGCGGCTGGCAGATCGCCAACGTGCTTTTCGCCGACGGTCACGCCGAGGGGCGGCAGCGCAACGGCTTTGCGCTCAACCGGACCGCATTCGACGAACCCTACCGGACTTCCTGGGTTCCCGACGAAAGCACCAAAAGCGCACTGGATATTTAGTCAATCGCAAGTACATTACAGCAAAGGAACGGAAACCGAAGCATGAAGTTTTCAAGTTACATTGTCGCTGCCGCCGTCATTCCGGCTTGCCTCGCCTCCGCCGCCGCCGAATATCAGGCCGACGTGGTGGTCTACGGCGGCACCTCTGGCGGGGTGATGGCCGCCGTCGCTGCCGCCTCGCAGGTCAAAAGCGTGATTCTGATCGAGCCGGGCAACCACCTCGGCGGCATGACCTCGGGCGGTCTCGGCCAGGTTGACACCGGACGCGAAGAAACCATCGGCGGCCTGACCCGGCAATATTTCGAGCGGGTCGCCGCCTCCTATCAGCCCAGGGCGCCGCTGTACCGGGTCACACCCCGGGCCGCCGAGGCGATGTTCGACCGGATGGCCGCCGAGGCCAAGGTCAAGGTACTCAAAAACTCCCGCCTGAGGGAAAAAGACGGCGTGGACAAAAATGGCATCAGGATTGAGCGGCTCACTCTCGAAAACGGCGACACCGTCCGGGGCCGGGTTTTCATCGACAGTTCCTACGAGGGCGATCTCATGGCCCGGACCGGAGTTTCCTATGCCGTCGGCCGCGAGAGCCGTGCGACCTACGGCGAATCAGGAGCCGGAGTGCGCCAGTTGCGGACGCTCCGGACCGCCTTTGACGATCAGGGCAAGTTGCTCCCCGAACTGGTCCGGGCCGATCCCGGCAAGCCGGGTGAGGGGGACCGCAAGGTTCAGGCCTACAACTTCCGACTTTGCGTCACCGGCGACCCCGCCAACCGCGCGCCATTTCCGAAGCCGGACAACTACAATCCCGATTATTACCGCAACCTTCTCGACAGCCTGACCAATTCGGCCGGCAAGAACTGGAAAATGACCGACTTCGTTTCCCTCGGCGACCTGCCGCAGGGCAAATTCGACCTCAACAACAAGGGCTGGTATTCGACCGACTTCGTCAATGCGAGCTGGAGCTATCCCGAAGGTTCCTACGCCGAACGCGCCAAAATCCATCAGGCCCACGTCGATTACGTCAAGGGGCTGCTTTACTTCCTCGGCAACGATCCCCGGCTTCCCGAGTCGCTCCGCGTCGACACCGCCCGCTGGGGGCTGGCCAAAGATGAGTTCACCGACAACGTCAACTTTCCCGCCCAGCTCTATATTCGCGAAGGCCGCCGGTTGACCGGCGAATACGTGATGATCCAGGAGGACGCCTACGCCAACGCGACCAAACCCGACACTGTCGGCATGGGTTCCTACATGCTCGACACCCACTGGTGCCAGAAAGTCCTCGCGCCCGACGGCAAAGTCTATCTTGAGGGCCTGATGGGACACCTCCCGGTCCGGCCTTATGAAATCTCTTTCCGCAGTATGATTCCGAGGCGCAGCGAGTGCGACAATCTGCTGGTGAGCACTGCGCTTTCGGCTTCGCACGTGATCTACTCTTCGCTCCGGATGGAGCCGGTTTACATGATCCTCGGCGAAAGCGCCGGGATCGCGGCGGCGCTGGCGGTCGCGGGCGATCTTCCCGTCGCCGGGGTCAAGGTTTCGGAACTTCAAACGATCCTTCGCAAACGCGGCCAGATCCTCAATTACCCCGGCGGCAATATTTTCCCGCTGCTCTCCGAAGTTCCCGGCCTGGTCAAAGACAACGATGCCGCCGAGTTCAAGGGCAAATGGAGCCACTCCTCCTCGACC
>JBFWIO010000031.1:0-13946 GCA_050255955.1 Victivallaceae bacterium | reverse complement strand
CAAGGGCAAGGAGCCGGAGCGGGTCGGCAACTTCGACATCACCCAGCAGGAGGGCCTCCTCACCGTCGCCGGGATGTTTCCGGAGTTCAAGGAAAGTCCGCTCTTCGCCAAAAACGCGGTCGAGCGTTTGATCCGTTTTCAGCAGCAGGTGATGCTCCCCGACGGAGTGATCAGCGAGTACGTCCCGAGCTACCACATGGCCTATCCCCGCCAGTTCCTCAAAGCGCCCAAGTTCTGCGCCCGTTACGGCATCAAGGCCGATTTTCCGCCGGAATACCTCGACCGCGTCGCCAAGGGAGTCTATGCGGTGGTAATCTGGAGTCATCCCGACGGCACCAGTCCGCTCTTCGGCGACGCCTGGCTGGGAAGTCCGGGCGGCAACAACGAGTATGTCGCCAAATTCCTTGAGGACTTCAACCGTCCCGACTTCCGTTACTTCGCCACCCGCGGCGCCGAGGGCGTCGCCCCGGCGGGCAAAATCCACCAGCTCCCGGACGCCGGCTACACCACCATCCGCTCCGACTGGTCGGACAAGGCGCTCTTTGTTGTCGCCAAAAACACCAATCCATCCCGTCACCAGTGGCACAGCCACTTTGACAACCTGAGCTTCGAACTCTCCGCCTTTGGCCGCCGTTTCATGACCGACAGCGGCTGCTACAACTACTCCGGCGAGCCCGAGTGGCGGGCGTGGTTCCGCCGTCCGCAGGCGCACCAGATGGTGACGATGGACGATCTTCCGGTCAATTCGCGCGGCAAGACGGTCTTCACCAAATCGGTTCCCGGCCTCGACGCGGCGGTGCTGGAGAACGAAGTCAATGCCGGCCTGACCCAGCGCCGGAGCTTCATTCTGGTCGAGAACCGCTTCTTTATCGTGCTCGACGAGCTAAAGGGCGCCGCCACCGGGACGCTGCAGGCCCATTTCCAGCTCGACCCCGCGCCGTGGCAGCTTGATCCCAAGCGCCTTGCCGCGCGCACCATGTACGGCGACGGCCCCAATCTGGTGGTCAAGGGCGCAGCGCTCCCCGGCGTCGAACTGGTCGAGGAAGAGGGCTGGTTTTCGCCGAAATATATGGAAAAGACCCGGCGCCCGGCCTTCGCCTTTGTCCAAGTGAAGCCGGATGACAAGCCGCGTTACTTCCTGACCTTGCTTGCGCCATTGCCCAAGGAACGGCAGCTTTTTGACGCCAAAATCGCTTTCTTCCGCGACGGCAAACCGACCGTGGAACCCGGCAGCGACATCTATGTGAGGCTCAATTACAGCGAACACTTCCTGATCACGCTCGACCCCGCCGCCGGGACGCTGACGCTCAAAAAGGGCCGGACCGAGCCTTATGACCAGGCCGAAACCCGGCTCTTCAACACCGGCAGCTGGCAGGAGCCGCCGGTCCCGGACTTCAGCGCGGCAGTGGAGTCGCAACCGGCCAAGGCCAACGACTCGTCGCCCCGCTTGCGGATCGATATTTTCAATGAAAAGGGTTCGCAGGTCACCTACCGCGACGTGATCGCGCCCCCCGGCGGCGGCACTTCGCCGGTCACCTGGGGCGCGCCGGAGAGCCGGAAATTCGGCGCCATCATGCAGTCGCCGCCGCTCGCCGCCAAGAAACAGGATCTGACCTTCAGCTTCGTCCCCGAAGCCGACGGGGTCTTGAAAGTTTCGTTCCTCGGCAACGACGTCAAAATTGGCGACAAGCGTCAGGAGTTGTGGGCGGAGTTTTCCGGCGTGACCTTTGACGGCGCGCTCAACGCCGCCGAACTCGCCAAAGCCAACGCCGCGCCGCGCCAAGTCTGGCACCAGAAGCCATACGCCCAGCTGATCAAGGTCAAAAAAGGCGAGAAAATCACCATCAGATGCCAGGCCGGGATTCCGGAGAAGAAGTAGGCTTAAGCCCGAGTTCCGACAATAATTTTTCATAAGGTTCGCGGTGGCAGACGTTCCGATTGTTTTCCCAATAGGAACGAATTGCCGCCGCGATCTCTTTTTGTCCGAGACGAACCTCGACCGCCTGCGAATGGAATTCGGCAATCATCCGTACTTCATCCTGATAGCTCATCAGAATATGTATTTTAGTGCCGATTGAATGTTTCAAGCCATATTCATAATGCGTGAACAATGCAGTCCCCAGCAGTGCCAGCCCCAGAATCAGAGTTTTCCGCAATGTCTTCTGCCGGATCAGCTCCACCCCCACCATTGCGACGAAAGCGGCCAAAGCGCCCCAAAACAATAGCTCCGACGGCAACGGCGGAACTTGATTCCCGATGAATTTCAGAAACTCTCCGGAATCAATCTTACGCTGCATCAGGTCAAGCGCGGCAGCAAAGTCGGACGTTGATTCCACACATTCGACAAAGCGGGAGAAAAAATATTCTCGATAAAGCGTCACCGGGTTAGTGGCAAAAGTTCCGATAAAAAAGCCGAGGAATGCTCCCAAGTACACCGGAGTCGCAACTGCGACCAGTGCCACCGGCCAGTACCAGTAAAAATGCTTCCCGCGCAGAACCCAGAAGAAAAAAAGCCCCCAACTGCCCAGAATCAGAACGACAGAAATGAGCAAACCGACTTGCATCAAGTCCCCCTTGCCTTTATTGAGTCCGCTCGAACACCCGGACGTAATCAATGTAGTAGCGGGCCGGCAAGGTGTCCTTGCCGAGCTTGCCGCCCCAGCTGCCGCCGATTGCGAGGTTGATCAGCAAATAGAAGTCCTTGCGGAAGGGATTTCCCTCCGGAGTGTCGGCGGCGGCGAGGTCAAAGGTGTGATACTTCTGATCGTCATAGAAGAAATCGATCTTTTTGTCATCCCACTCCATCGCGTAAATGTGGAAATCCTCCCACGGCTTGTCCGCTTTAAAACTGCCGCCGCGCTGGCCGTGCTTCTTTTTGGCCGGATCAAAGAAATGAGCGTTGGCATGGATGCCGTCCGGCTCTTTGCCGACGTTTTCCATGATGTCGATCTCGCCGTCGTCGGGCCATTTGCCGCCGGTACCGAGCATCCAGATCGCCGGCCAGGTGCCCTGTCCGGTCGGGATTTTTGCGCGGACTTCGATCCGCCCGTAACGCCACGCGGCGCGATTTTTGGTCATCACGCTGGCCGAGGTGACGGTGGCGCGCGCCGCCTCGTGGGGCTTGGTCGATCCCGGCACGTGGCGTTCGTTGTTGACTTTTTCCTCCACCGCTTCGATCAACAGACAGCCGTTATACACCCGCACATTCTGGCGATTCTTAGTATAGTATTGCATTTCATCGTTGCGGACGAAACCGAGTTCATACGTCCACTTCCCGGGATCGGGCGCCCCTTCGTAATTGAATTCGTCCGACCACACCAGATGCCAGTGCTCCTCGCCGGTCGAGGCCCGGTTCGCACTCGCGCAACCGGCGAGAACGGCGGAGATAGACAGTATAGCAAGAACGTTTGACAGTACTTTCATCGTTTGGTTTTCCTTTTCAGTTCCCATAAAAATAAGTCGGCAAAGCCGCCCCGATATCGGTCAAAAAACTCTTCCCCCCCGAAGCCGGGAACGTGCCGGCGGGGTTGGCGCTTCGCGCTTTTTTTAGCCCCTCCGTGCCTCCGTGCCTCCGTGCGAAACATTCTCCCGGCACCCGCCTCTCCCGAAGCCGGGAGAGCGTCAGCGACCGATATCCCGAGGCCGACGGTCGGCCGGACTGCTTCGCTCGATGTCGTTCGCCGGTCACTTCGTGACACGGCTGCCGACCTCGCTCCCGCAGAGTGGAGCGGGCTCCGCCCGCGACTGGGGGGAGCGCTTCGCTTAGCTTCGCTCACTATTGAGTGAGCGACCAGCGCTTTTCGCGCGCTGGACTGCGACTCCGTACGACGGAGGGCGGGGTTAGCGCTTCGCGCTTTTTTTTTAGCCTGCGGCGCTTTTTTTAGCCTGCGGCGCTTTTTTTAGCCTGCGGCGCTTTTTTCTTTTTTTTTCAGGCACGCAGGGCGGCGCGGATACCCCTCACCAGCATCTCCACCGCAATCGCCGTCAGCAACAAGCCCATCAACGCCTCCAACGCATCCAGCATCTTCTCCCCCAACATCTGCTTCAACCACCGCCCGCACATCAATATCCCCATCGATACCGCCCACGCCAACAACAACGCCAACCCCGTCGCCGCCAATCCGCCCCCCGCCCCCGGCGACCGCAAAAGAATCGTCACCGCCATCGCCGACGGCCCCGCAATCATCGGCACCGCCAACGGCACAATAAACGGCTCCTTCTCCATCAACTCATCCGACATCATCGACCAGCCGAATATCATCTTCAACGCAATAATAAACAACACCAGCCCCCCCGTAATCTCCAGCGACACCGGCGACACCTGTATCCACCTCAGCAAATCCCCGCCGAACAACAGGAAAATCAACAGCACCCCCAGCGCAATCAGCGATTCGCGAAACACTATCCAGATATATTGCTTCGCATCATACCGCCGCAGCTGCTGAATGAAAAACACCAGATTCCCCAATGGATCCAGCACCATCAGCAACATGATCGCCGTCGATACGACAAACGCCCAATCCATCGTCATTGCCCGCCTCCAAATTCGATAAACTGTTCAAAGTTAAGCGACATCATCGGAAATTCATGCCCAAACGGAAACCCCGCCGCCACCGGCCCCGCCGTCCAGTCAAGCGCCTGCCGCAACACCGGCTCCAACTCCGTTTCCTTGCCGCAGTCGAGTAACGAGCCAAAAGCTATCCCGGCGCACCCCTCAAAAAAACCGCTCTGCGCAAGCTGCGTGAGATAACGGTCCACCTTGTACGGCGCTTCATTCAAATCCTCCAGAATCACCAACCGGCCACGGGTGCGCGGAAGATACGGCGTACCGCACAAGGTCGCCGCCACCGCGAGGTTCGCCGCAATCACCTTGGCCCGCAAATACCCCGGTCGAAGCATCCGGAGCTGACGGTTCGCCGGCATCGCCAGCGTTCGCGTCCGGCTCCGGGCAAAAGCGGCTTCCATTTCCTGCGCGGTATAAGCGTCGGCCATCGCTTCGGGGAGCTTGGCGGCCATCGGAGCGGCGACTGCGATCCCGGCGCGTTTGCGAAGCATCGCGAAGTGGAGGGCGGTAATGTCGCTGTAGCCGACCACCGGAATTTTGCGGGTGCGAAGTTTCTCCCAATCGAGAAGCGGCAGGATATGCGCCGAGCCGAAGCCGCCGCGGACGGCAAGAATGAGGTCGGTGGCGGGGTCGAGCCAGGCGGAGGTCAGATCGGCGGCGCGGGCTTCCGCTTCGGCGGCAAGGTAGGGTCGCGACGCTCCGGCAAAGACGTGGGGCATCACCCGGACGTGTTTGCCTTGGGCTTCGAGAAGGCGGACGCCTGCTTCGACTTTGTCGCGCGGCGACGGCCCGGCGGGCGCGACGACGGCGATGTTGCGATATCGATTGTGCCACATGGTGGTATGCGTTTCCTGTTTGTTTGTATCAGTACCCCGGTCAAGGGCCGCGCCCTTGCGGCCGCACTGCGGCTTTGACTCTCACCGCTCCGTTGTCGCGGGTGGCCAGGAGCGAAGTCCAACGTACCCCGGTCAAGGGCCGCGCCCTTGCGCGGAGTCAAGAGGGCGCGGAGCCCTCTTGTGGAGTGTGAGGTAAAACCTCACCGTTCCCGCCCCGGGCGAAGCCCCAGCTCAAGTAGGCGGAACGCAGTTCCGCCGCTGAGCCCGGCCCGAGCGTAGGACGCTTGCGTCCGGAGCGATCAGCCGCGCCAGCGCCCGCCCTCGATACGCTATCCCAAAAATCTCTCCTCCCCGAGCCGAGAGAGCGCCAGCGACCGGCTCGCTATCCCGAGGCCGACGGTCGGCCCTCCGTGCCTCCGTGCCTCCGTGCGAAACCTTCTCCCGGTATCCTCCCCGAGCCGAGAGAGCGTCAGCGACCGGCTCGCCATCCCGAGGCCGACGGTCGGCCGGCCTGCTTCGCTCGATGTCGTTCGCCGGCCACTTCGTGACTCGGCTGCCGACCTCGCTTTCGCAGAGAGGTGCGGGCTCCGCCCGCGTTGGGGGGAGCGCTTCGCTTAGCTTCGCTCACTATAGAGTGAGCGACCAGCGCTTTTCGCGCGCTGGACTGCGACTCCGTACGATGGAGGGCGGGATTGGCGCTTCGCGCTTTTTTTTTATTTTTTTTAGCCTGCGGCGCTTTTTTTATTTTTTAAGTCGCCAGCCAGCGGCGCATGTCGTCGGGCACCGGCGCGGTAAACTTCATCCTCTCCCCCGTCACCGGATGCGGCAGCTCAATCGTATACGCATGCAACATCTGCCGCGCCGCCGGAAACTCCGCCGTCACCCCCCCATACGTCTCATCCCCCAACACCGGATACCCCAGAAACGCCGCATGCACCCGAATCTGATGCGTCCGCCCAGTCAAAATCTCCACCTCCGCCACCGTATACAACTGCTTGCCGCAAACCCCCGCCCCCTTTTTGCGGAAAATCGAGTGCGCAAACTTCCCGTTCCGCTCCACTACCGCCATCTTCTGCCGGTTCACCGGATGACGCCCGATCAATGTCTCCACCTCCCGCCGCGCTTCCCGCATCTCCCCCCGCAACAACGCAAGATACCGCTTCTCCACCTCCCGCGAAGCAAACGCCTGCGATAACTTAAACTGCGCATTCGGCGTCTTGGCAATCACCAGGCACCCCGAAGTATCCTTGTCCAGCCGGTGCACAATCCCCGGCCGGTGATCCGATTCGTCCAACTCCTCCATCAACTCGGGATACCGGCCCAGCAACGCATTAACCACCGTCCCCGACGCATTCCCCGCCGCCGGATGCACCACCACCCCCGCCGGTTTGTCGATCACCAGCATCGCCTCGTCTTCAAACAAGACCGGAAACGTGAATTCCTCCGCCACCGGAAGCTCCGGAAGCGGCGCCGGCAAATCAACCTCAAGCTTCATCCCCTCGCGCACCGCCAGCCGGGTCGAATCCACCGCCAAGCCGTCGCAGCGCACCCGTCCGTCGCGGATCAGTTTCTGCAACCACGACCGCGATGCGTCGCTCATCAGCCGGGTCAAGGCGCGATCCAGCCGCTCCCCCGCCAGATCGGCGGAAATGATGAATTCAGGCATTTTCCGACTTCTTTCCGCGGCGGTAAAAATAGATCATCGTTACAATCCCCGCCGGCACCATCCCCAGACCGATCGTCTGCGCCGGCGTCAAGCCGTTCCAAAACTGCTGATGGTCGCCGCGGAAAAATTCGTCGGTGAACCGGATCACCCCGTAAATCGCGAAATACGCCCCGGTCGCCATCCCCCGCCGGCCGCGCCGGACAAGAAGCATCATCGCCGCGAAAATCACAATATTGATCGCCGATTCGTACAACTGAACCGGATGCAGCGCCGCTTCGCCGTACCGCCGCGCCGGTTCGCTTCCGGCGGGATAGGTCACCCCCAGACAAATTTGAGTCGGCTTGCCGTAGCAGCATCCGTTGAGGAAACAGCCGATCCGTCCCATCGCATGCCCCAGCGCCAGCGCCGGAGTGAAAATATCGAGCACCCGCACCATGTCGAGTTTCTGGAGTTTGCAATAAACCAGAATCGCCGCCACCGCGAGGAAGAACCCGCCATAAAACACCAGCCCGCCCCGGTCGATCCGGAACACATCCCAGAAGTTTTTCTCGAACTGCCGGTAAAACTGGATCACATAAAAAATCCGCGCCCCCGCCACCCCGGCCACCATCGCCAGCAAGACCACGGTATTGGCCTGATCGCGGTTCATCGCCGCGTACTTGCGGTTCCAGCTGATCACGAAACTCGCCAGCAAAAAACCGATTGCGGCCATGATGCCGTAATACCGGATCGAAAACGAACCTATCTCCAAAGCAATCGGATGCATCGAAACTCCTCCCGGAAATTGCGCTCAAAAGAACCGGCCCGGCGGACACAAAATCCCGGTCAGTCCTACAAATTTGTTATAAACCGGAGGCCGAATCCGGATAAACACGTCCAGTTCGGCCATTTTTGCAAAAATCCGCATCTTTGTTCCGTCGCGCTCCAAGTTTTTCATCCCGAAGCGGAAAACGCGCAGTTTTCACCCGATCTTTCGGATACTATAGCGCTTTTTTCCGAATTTTCCTCTCGAAAAGTCAATTTATACGGTGGAATTTTTCCGAAATTGCGCTAAATTAACAAACGCTCTACGCAACCCCGTGGTGTAATGGTAGCACAAGTGGTTTTGGTCCACTTAGTTGAGGTTCGAATCCTTGCGGGGTTGCCATTTTTTTCTCCTTTTTTCAGAGCCAATTTCAAAACTCTCTGCGGCGTTGAAAAACGCTCGCCGTGTCCGGCTGGTCCGACCTTTCGAGCTCTAACGCCGAGGGCAAAGCCGCTCAATGCCGGACGGCAGCGGCCATCGGCGATCATCTTTTCATCATCCGCAAATACTTTTGAAATCGACTCTTCAGCTTGTTTTAATGATTTTTCGGCTTTTTTTTCAAAACACCCCTTGCAAGTGTACTACTAATGCAGTATACTTGTATTAGAAAAGCAATACACATTGTGGAGGGTCTGTTATGGAAATTGATCTACAAAGTCCGGTGCCGGTCTACTTGCAGGTGGCCGACTGGATCAAGGCCGGGTGCCTCGCCGGCCGCTGGCGGCCGGGCGACCGGATTCCGCCGGTTCGCGAAATGGCGGCGCTGCTCCGAATCAACCCCAACACCGTCGCCAAGGCCTACAAACTCTTGCAGGAACAAACGGTGATCGAGGGCCGCCACGGCGGCGGCAACTTCATCGCCCCCCGCCCCGAAGCGCAGCTCGCCGAGGATCGCCGGGCCTTTCTCGAAACCGAACTCGCCGCCCTCCTCGAACGCACCGACCGCTTCGGCGTGCCACACGCCGAAGTCCTCGCCAAGCTCACCGAACTCTGCCGGAGAAAAGAAAATGCGTGACCTCCTCACCCTCTGGAGCCTCGAACTCCGCCGCGGCCGCGGGATGTTAGTCATCACCTTGGCGGTCATCACCGTGGTGTCGCTGATCTGTTTCAGCGGCATCTTTTCAGCTCAGGTCCGCAACGCGACCGGGCTTATCGCTTTCTTCGCATTGCTCTTTGTCGGCTGTTTTGTCTCAAGCGATGTAGTTGCACGCGATTTCAAGGACAAGACCATCAACTTCTATCTCGCCTTGCCGATTCCGAACTGGAAACTCTATCTCGGCAAATATCTGGCAAGTCTCTTCGTCTTCACCGTCTTTGCGGCGCTGCCGATAACGCTGCTGATGGACTCCTACAATAAAATCATCAACAGTACCAAGCTTGATTTCATCGCCGGGATTGCCGCGTTTCTGCTGTTGCTCCACGCGATGACGTTCGTCTGGACAATCATGCTCAGGGGCGACAAAGTCCTGTTGTTCGCCATGATTCTGACGCCGCTTGCCCTGCTGCTGTTTTTGCCCGGCATGATCTGGATTTATGATATCGGCACCTTCAATGTCATCAGCCGGAATTCGCTGACCGCCGGTTGGCTGGTCTGGACGCTCTTTTTCCTGATCGGCGGCTGGTTCCTCTGGCGAATCGGTGTTGTGCGCGGGCGGCCGCTCCTGAAACCCGGATTGCTGTTTTTACTCGCGCTGACCGGAGCCTCGCTTGCCTCGTGGGCAGTCTTTCAAGCCATCGACATCACCGGGTATATCGTCACGCTCCGCAAATTCGAGCATACCCCCGGCATTGAAATCGTCCGGGGGCCGCTCAACGTTCCCGAAGCGATCATGACCTTCGACGCGAAAAAGAGCGGCGGCGATGCCCTGATAACGCTCGATTTCGACAAAAAGATGACCATTCCCGCCGAAGCCTACCCGGTTTATTACCGCAAGCAAAAGGAACTGTGCGAAGCCATCGCGGAAGCGATCCGCAGCGAAGCGAAACTCGACAACCGGACAAAGCTTGTCGCACTTTTGCGCTTACAGGAAAAATTTCCGGCCGAAACCATTCCGATGCGATCAGGCTATCTTCGGCGGGGCGACCACAGGCACTCTATCCCGATGCCGGTGGAACTCTCGGCTTCGCCTATAATTGCCAATCTGCAAGCCATCCCGCCAAGCCCGGAGCTGATCGATTTTTATCGCGCCCTGCCTCGTTACAACACTCAGCCGATCCGGGTGGCGGCCCACCCCGATGCCCAGCGTACTTTTGTCACCGACGGAACCTCGTATCCCGGCAAAAATCCCAATCCGGGACGGAGCTACGATGGAAGTTTGCGGAATTTCCTTCCGGGGGCGTCCATGCACGGCTGGAATCGCTTCGCCGCCGTCTTCGGCTGGGTGATCAGACACAATTTCGCCTTTCCCCCGTTTGCCGGTTCCGAGTTGCAAAAAGCCACCGCTACGATGAAAGTTTGGATGGCGGCGCTGGCGGCGGAGCATGAGCTTAATTGCGCTGTCCCCCCGGAAAAGATCCCCGAACATATCCGCAATTTCCAGCTGAGCCACCCGAGGGAACTCACGACAAAAAGAATCATGCGAATCATCGCAACTTGCCAATCTTTGCCGTATCTCCGGCTGCGGGAGTGGCAAATCCGGGAGGGCAAGCTCCCAGACGATCCCGGCATCGTCCTCACGCCAGAGGAAAAGGGGTATTTGGAACTCCACTATTGCGCCGGCTTCGGCAGCAAACACCAGCCGATCGACAAGCCGAAAGACCAAAAAGTATTTTTGCATATCAGTTTCACCGGACTGCCGGACCGGCAGCACCTGTGTCTGGAGTTGCCGATTGAAAAGAAGAGAGGGGAAGCGAGTCATGAATGAAATCTGGAAAATCTGGGCTCTCGACTTCCGCCGCCAGCGGGCGGTTTTTCTGGTGATAATACCGCTTGCCATCGTGCTTGAGCTCGTTGTTTTTTACGGCGGTCTCACCCAAACGCCGCGCGAGATTCTGATGCTGGCGATCGTGGTCTTGCTGCCGATCGCGGGGTATCTCGTCAGCGCCGACGTCTGGGCGCGCGATTTCCGCGAACGCACGGTTGATTTCTATCTCGCGTTGCCGGTTGCCGACGGCAGAGTTTTCTTCGCCAGATACCTCTCCAGTTTTGCCGTTTTTGCTCTCTTCATCTGGCTGCCGCTACTGTTGATCGCGGAGTATGAAGCAAGTGAGAGCGGACAATTGGTCATCTCTCATCTGTGCGGCAAAGTGTTTCACCTCACCAATTCCCACCGGGGACGCTTTTTCACCCCCAGCCTTTTGGTCCCCGTCTTGGCGTTGCTGCTGCTGATTCACACGATGCAGATCAACTGGACCCTCGGCTTGCGGGGAGACAAAGGGTTACAGGCGGGATTTCTGCTGACGCCGCTCGCCCTCCTCGCACTGTGGCCGGCGACAGTCTGGCTATATACCCCCGAACTCTGGACGGTGGCGATCACCAATCGCGCGGCAGTCAGCTTCCCATTGATCGCAAGTGCCTTTTTTCTCCTCGGCGGCTTCTGGCTCTGGACGCGCGGAGTCGGTCGCGGCGGCCGGACCGGGTGGATGCTGGTCAAACTATGGAGCGGCCTCATTGCCCTCAGTCTCGGCGCGTGGGTGCTCTTTTACGCCATCGAAATTCCAAGCTATCTTGTCACCCTCAAGCGCTTCGAGCACACCCCCGGCATCGACATCGTCCGCGGCCCGCAGCGGGTTCCGGAAGTCATTCAAAATTTCCGGCACGGCCTGAAGCTGAAACCGGAAGAACTCGCCGCCGCCGATTTCAGCAAAAGTGTGGAAATCACGGCTGCCGCTTATCCCGAATATCTGCAAAAACGAATATTTTCGTCGCTCCGGCTCAAGAAAGCAATTGATGACTCGCTCCTCAATCATCAGTATGAGCTGGCCGCCAAGCTGATCGGTCGCTACCGTGAAATGCCCGATCTTCGCTTGCCGCAACTTTCGATTGCCTATCGTGAAATCAACAACCGTCAAAATATCGGTGCGAATCCGATGACGAAATCAAACTTCAACTTGTCCAGCCTGAAATTCCCGCTCGACCCCGATGCTTTGCCGTTCTATCGCGCCATGGAGCGGATACTTATGCGCAAAGCGGCGCCGCCGGAAATCAAAATCATACGCCTCCATGAACCGGAAAATCCGATTACCGAACTCGATCTTGCCGCCAACCTTCCCGGTCTCGACGCAAACGGCTGGAAACGGATTGCCGATGTGCTGGCGTGGGTGTGCAAACGCGATTGGGGCCAAGCTCCGTTCCGGGGCGCGATGCTCCGTTCGGCAACCGCGACGATGAAGCACTGGATTGCCTTGAGCGAATATTTCCGGCAATTGGCGACGCGGCCGCCGGAGAAACTCCCGGTTGCTTTTGCCGCGCAGCAGGAAAATCCCGTTTTTTCCCTCTGGCCGCAAGACGATCCGGTCTTTGCCTCAATGCGGGATCACTTTTTCCTCCTCCCGTACGTCAGGCTTCAGCAATACGCGCTGGAACACGGCATGTTTCCGGAATCGCCGGGCGAGATGATCAAGCCGGGCACCCCCGATCCGTTTCAACTCGAATACTGCTGGCAAGAAGCGCCAATTGAAAAATTCACCGCGACTCCCGTCGCCGGCAAACCACCGCGTCAACTCTCCGGTCATTCGGATGTCAAAGAGTGGAAATATCCTTACCGTTTTTCATTGCCGTTGATCAAGCTTGATGCGAAAGGAAGCAAATAATGAACGCGATTGAACTCACCGATGTATGCAAATCCTTTGGCCGCAAAAAGGTGCTGGAGAAACTCGACTTGACCGTGCCCGCCGGGAGCGTCTACGCTTTCCTCGGCCGCAACGGGGCGGGCAAGAGCACCACCATCAAGATGCTGGCGGGTCAGCTCCAGCCCGATGCCGGAACCGTCCGCGTCCTCGGCCTTGATCCGGCGGCCGACGCGGTCGAACTCCGGCGGCGGACCGGGTACGTGGCGGAGAATCAGGCGCTCTTCAATGACCTTTCGCTCCGGGAATACTGCGGGTTTGTCGCCAAATTCCATACCGACTACAACGCCGCGCTCGGCGAGTCGCTGATCAAACGCTTCGAGCTGCCGACCGAGCTCAAACTCGGGAAATTCTCGCGCGGGATGTATTCCAAGGCGGCGCTGATCGGGGTACTGGCGCGTTCGCCGCGACTTTTGATCCTCGACGACCCCACCCTCGGGCTTGACACCGTGGCGCGGCGCGAATTCATCGACATCCTGCGCGACACCTTGCTCGACTTCGAGCATACGCTCTTCATCTCTTCGCACATTCTCCACGAGCTTGAGGGTTTCTGCGACCACGCCGGGATTCTCCGCGACGGCAGGATGGTCGCCGCGGGCGAAATCGACCGTCTCAAAAGCGAACACTTCACCATTTCGCTGGCCGAAACCGTGCTCCCGCCGCCCTTCCCCGGCGAAATCTCCCGCCGCAAAAATCCCGGCGAACTCCGCATCTTCCTTTGCGGCGACCGCGCCGAAACCGCCCGGAAACTGCAAGAACAAGCAATCGCCCCCTTCACCGTCAACGCGCTGACGCTCGAAGACATTTTCATCGAATATGCCGGCAAAGAAGAAACGGAATAGCTATGCCTTGTACCACTTGGGGACGCCGCGGTGGCGGAGTTTCTGCACCAGTTTTTCGCGGTATGCCAGAATCGCTTCCCGCGAAGAGCTGCCGCTCCGGTCGCGATAGGGGACTCCGGCGGTGGAACGCAGGATGATGTTGCGCTCTTTTTCCGGCAGCGGGAGCTCGATCAGCTCCGGCGCGAGCGAGGCCACCGTGCCGCCGCGCTTGCGGCCAAAGGGGCGGCTTTCGCCGACCACGAAGCCGAGTTTGAGCAAGGCACCCCGCACCGCGTGGGAACTTGAGTAGGTGGCGAGGATCGCTTCCCGGCGGCAATGACGTTTGATTTCGGCCAGGAAGTCGAGCGTCCAGAGCTCCGGATTACAGTCCGGCGAAAAGGCATCGAGAAAGACCGCGTCGAATTGTTTCCGGCATTTGACCAACTCCGTCCGGGCGTCGCCAAAG
>JBFWIO010000030.1:0-14134 GCA_050255955.1 Victivallaceae bacterium | reverse complement strand
CCCCCGCAAATACCGCGCAATCTCCCGATACTCCAGCCCGAAATACTCCAGCTTCTCATACGACACCCCCCCCGCATGCAACCGGACAACCTCGTCGATCATCCCCGCCGCCAACCTCGCATCCAGCCGCAACTCTATCCGTCGCCGCACCTCCCCGCGCGGATAATATACCCCCAACACCAGCGCGTCAAGCTCAAACGGCGGTTCAAACGACGGCGCCAGCGTCCGGTCGCGCCGCAACCGCGTTTCCGTCTTCGGCGCTTCCCCCCCCGGCAAACGGTAGCCCTTGAGCAACGCATCCAAATACAACGCCGTCCCGCCGCACAATATCGGCAGCCTGCCGCGCGCGATAATTCCCGCCATCGCCAGATACGCGTCATGAACGAATCGCGCAAGATGATATTCCTCGTCCCCCGGCGCGGCAAGATCAATCAGGTGATACGGAATTTCGCCATATTCAGCCAGGTCTTTGCCGGTGCCGAGATCCATTCCGGTGTAAACCTGACGGGAATCGACGCTGACGATTTCGCCGTTGAATTGACGGGCGAGATCGACCGCCAGAGCGGTCTTGCCGGTGGCGGTCGGACCGGTGACGGCGACAACTTTGCGACTTTGTGACATGATGAACTTTATTTTTTGTTGAATGGCACTATAGTATGGAGTGAAAATGCAAAATTGCAAGCGTGACATAACGAAAGAAACACGATTTCTTATGGAAAAGCAAAGAACTCTGGCGGCAAGCGCGCAACTCTCCGGCATCGCCCTCCATACCGGCGCGCGGGTGACGCTCAAAATGACTCCGGCTCCGGCCGACACCGGGATCGTTTTCCGGCGCATCGACTTGCCCGGCAAACCCGAAGTCCGGGCGCTCGCTTCCAGCGTGGCCAAAACCGACCACGGCACCACCATCGCCGCCGGTCACGCGGTGGCCTTCACCGTCGAACACATCATGGCCGCGCTCCACGTCCACGGCATCGACAACTGCGTGGTCGAAATGGACGGCATGGAGCCCCCGATCGCCGACGGCAGCGCGCTCTCCTACTTCAACGCAATCGCCGAAGCCGGCATCGTCGAACAGGATGCCGATGCCAAGTTCTTTACCCCCGCGTCGGTGATCTGGCTCGACGGCGGCGAAACCAAACTGGTGCTCGCCCCCTCCGACAAGCTCGAAATCTCCTGCGTCACCTCGTTCCCCGGCTGTCCGGTCGATCCGCAGTACTTCTCGCTCGCGGTCAATCCCGAGAGCTTCCTGCGCGAACTCGCCCCGGCCCGCACCTTTGTCCGTTACAATGAACTCAAGTTCCTGCTCGACAAGGGTTTGGTCAAAGGCGGCAGCCTCGACGCCGCCGCCATCATCCACGAAGGCGCGATCATCTGCAAGGAAAAACTGCACTACAAAGACGAAATCGTCCGCCACAAGATCATGGACCTTGTCGGCGACATTTATCTGTGCGGACGCCGGGTCAAAGCCAACATCATCGCCATCAAACCGGGGCACTCCCGCAATGTCGAACTGGCGAAGCTGATGCTCGCCGAAATCAACCAGAATGCACAAAAATAAAACTTTGGAGAATCTTCAATGAGTGGAAAAGTTCTAAGTTTGCGCGAAATCAAAGCGATTCTGCCGCAGCGTTATCCGATGCTGATGCTCGACCGGGTCGAGCTTGAGAGCGACGCCAAAGCGACCGCGATCAAGAACGTCTCGATGAACGAGGCTTTCTTCCAGGGCCACTTCCCGAACCACCCGATCATGCCCGGCGTGCTTCAGGTCGAGGCGATGAAACAACTCTGCGAAATCCTCGCCCGCCCCAAACTCGACCCCAAAGGCGAAGCCGACGTCTACATGCGACTGGTCGAAAAAGTCAAATTCCGCAAACCCAATCACCCCGGCGACCGCATCAAAATCAGCGCCGAACTCATCGAAACCGGCGACCATGAACTCGTTTTCCGCACCGAAGTCGCCAACAACAGCGGCGTCACTTGCGAATCCAAAATGACCCTCGCCGTCCGCGCCAAAACCGGCCCCGCCGCCATGCCCGGCAATTTCGGTGAATTCGATAAGCACGAAAGCTCCGCGATGGATGTGACCAAAATCATGGAGCTCATCCCGCACCGCTACCCCTTCCTCTTCATCGACCATATTTCGGTGGTCGAGGGCGACCGCATCGTCGCGGTCAAAAACGTCACCGGCAACGAGGAAATCTACGCCCATACCCCCGATGACTACGCCACGCTCCCCGAAGCCATCCAGTGCGAAATCCTCGCCCAGGCCGGCTGCATCGGCGTCCTCGCCCGCGAAGAAAACCGCGGCAAAATCGGCTACTTCATGTCCATCGACCGCGCCGAATGCTTCGCTCCCGTCTACCCCGGCGACCAACTCATCTGCGACATCACCATCCCCGCCGGCAAAGGCCGCTTCGGCAAAGGCAACGGCACCATCAAAGTCGATGGCAAAGTCGTCTTCGAAATCATCATGATGTTCGCCATCGTCGATGCCTGAGATTTGACGATGTGAGGGCAGGGGAGAAGAAAAAACTTTTTATAAAAAGTTTTTTCTTCTCCCTCGCACCTCCTCAACTTTTTCAAAAATTTTTGAGTATGGCGTTTTTTGTTTTGCGATGCAAAACAAAAAACGTTGTGTTTATATTTTGGGGAAATGGCTGGGGAATGTTGAAGACTTTTGAATTTTTTTTGATTTTTTGACGGAAAGCGGGTTGATTTTTTTATTTGTTCATGTATAATGAATATAGTTCATCAATATTGAATTTAAAAAAAGGACGGATCGGTATGACTCAGCAAGCGGTGTTTCGGGCGGACAATGCGGAGACGATGGAAGTCAAGCATTATGCGTGTGAGGTGTTGCGCGCGGATCTCATCGGGGTGGCCGATATCGGGCGTTTCGCCGGGGCTCCGGTGATGATGAGCCCGTCCGGCGTGATGCCGGCGGCGCGTTCGGTGATCGTAATGGCGGTTCATCACCCCGACGCGGCAATCGAGCTCGGCGGGATCAAACATCCGCAGGAGATCGGGCCGTATCTGATTCAGTACCACATGAACTGGCGGCTCGACGATATGTCTTACCGGATGAGTTCCAAACTGGAGAAAATGGGCTATCAGGCGGTGCCGATCGCCTCGTCCAACATCTGGCGTTACCGGGGGTACAAGGGCATGACCGAGCAATTCGCACCGGATGTCTCCCACATGCACGCGGCGGTCGCCGCCGGGCTGGCCGAATTCGGGTACAACGGGCTTGCGATCACCCCTGAATACGGCGCGCGGCAGCGTTATGTCACGATCATCACCGACGCGGTCTTGACGCCGTCGCCGCTGCTTGAGCCCGGTTCCGTCTGCGACAATTGCATGATCTGCAAAAAAGAATGCCGCTCCGGCGCCCTCTCCAAAGAGATCGACGGCTGGAACGAAGTCAAAATCGAGGACAAAGTCTATCGCTACGCCCGCAAAAACCTCTGGCGCTGCGCCTGGGGCGAGCACTTCGACCTCGACCTCGATCTGCCCATCCCCGAGAAAGTCGATGAAAAGGTGATCATGGATGCGGTCATCCGCCACGGCCGCCGTGGCGGTGAAATGGGTTCGTGTCTGCGCTACTGCGTGCCCAAAGCGCTGCGCTACTTCGACCGCGCCTACACCAATGCGCCGCGCCGCCGCCAGCACACGCTTCCCAATCCGGAAGTCGAAGCCTTCCATCGCGGCCTCTTTGAAGAGATGCGTTCGCTCGGCACCGTCTGGGGCGCGGATCAACTCGTGGTGAGCTCCGCCGCCCGGCTCCGCGAGGCGCTCGGCATCGATATCGCCGCCATGCTCCCCGGTGCCCTTCGCGCGGTCAGCATCGCCTCGGTCCGCAATCCGCTCGACGCCGACTTCTCCGATCCCTATTGCAATATCCACCAGTCGCACTTCGCCTGGAACGCGGTAGTCACCCAGTCCGGCTACGACATGGTGCGGCTGCTTGAGAAAAACGGCTACCGCGCCTGCCTCTATCTCGGCTTTCCGGAAAATGAATTCGCCAAAGTTCTCACCCCCGGCGATCCCGGCAAAGACGTTCACACTTTGACTTTACTCACCGACGCGCCCCTCCCGGAAACCTCGTGGGAACTCGCTTCCAATGCGATCACGATCCGTGACAGCCACACCCTCACCAGCCGCATCCGCGAAACCATGGCCGGTCTCGAATGCGACCTCGTCGGCATCGCCCCGGCAAGCCTCCTCGAAGAGATCAAAAAACAGCTCGCCCCGATCTATGACGGCGAAGAGGAACTCGTCGCACGCAATCAGGCCGATACCATCTACAAGCCCTTTGATCCCGAAATCACCAAACACGTTCGCCAAGTCGCCGGTCCCGCCGATTACCTTGCCAACGCCAAGTCGGTGGTTGTCCTCGGCCTCCGCATGCCCGCCGCCACCGTCGACATCACCGCCCGCACCCCCGCCGAAGCCGCCGGGCCCTATGTCTTTGCCCAGTACGAAACTGTGATGCGTTTGCGCATCCTCGGCTGGAAACTTGCCGGACTCCTCGAGTCGGCTTCGTTCAAGTGCGTCGAAACCCTCGACCTCCACCGCACCGGTTCCTTTTGCTGGAATCCGCGCGGCGAATACCCCGATGCTTTCAGCAACGTTTTCGCCGCCGCCGCCGCCGGGCTCGCCGACATCAGCGCCTGCGGCTCCGCCGTCAATGAGCGCTTCGGCTCCAACGTCCGCTACATCGCCATCGTCACCGACGCCGAACTTGAGTACGACCGCCCCAAAGCCGTCGATCTCGCCTGCACCGCGTGCCCCGGCCGCTGCTTCAGCCACTGCCGCACCGCCGCTTTTGAGGAGCCTCTCCGGTCGATCAATATCGGCGATCATGCCGTCAGTTTTCGCAAAATCGACGTCAACCGCTGCAACTGGGCCAAACGCTGGAGCCTCGTCGGCTCCGAAGGCAACCAGTACACCGGCTGGCACCTCGACGAAGCCTATCCCGACAAACTCACCCCCGAAGCCCTCGCCGCCGCCATCGCCAAAGTCCCCCAAATCGAAAAGATCCGCCCCTGCAACTTCGAACAATGCCTGCTGGCCTGTCCCTATTCCCGCAAGCAGTAGTAATAGAATGGTCCGGGGGGCTCCTCGCCCCCCAGCTACCCCCCCGGCAGGGCCGCACTGCGGCTTTGACTCTCACCGCTCCGTTGTCGCGGGTGCCAGGAACAGAGCGCAATCCCTGCACCCCTGACGGCTTTGCCGCCGATTACTTCGGGCTTGCCGTTTAAAAAAGGTTCGCCCCCTCTTGAACCCCTGCTCCAAAGGTTCGGAGGTCTCTCCGCTTTTTTGCGGAGAGACCTCCTCACGTCCGTGCTTTATGCGGGGCGTGGCACGTCGATACCGCGCTTGACCGGCCGGGCCCGGGAGTATCGATGCCACGAGTGCTCCCCCACCTACACTGCCGTATGGAGTCAGTCGCGGGGGACAGGGGACAAGGACGACAACGGACGACAACGGACGGCAACGGACGACAACGGACTACAACGGACGACATGGACGACATGGCTGTCAGGACACACGGGCCTCCCCCGTCCAAATCGTCCAAGTCGTCCAAATCGTCCAAGCGGGCCCGCGCGCGCCCGGCTCTCTGACAACGCGACAGCGTGTCACCCGGCGTCCCGCTCGCAGACTGCGCCCATCGGTACTGCGCCCACGCGTCAGCGTGTCACCCGGCGTCCCGCTCGCAGACTGCGCCCATCGGTACTGCGCTTGCGCGGCAGCGTGTTCTGCCCAGCCTCCCCCGTTACCGCAACTTGAGGAGATTGCCCGCGACGTCGGCGGCATGGGGGACGCCGTCGATCAAACGGAGGGCGGCGATCCGGGCGGGGAGTTGCTGACTGGCGAGAATTTTGCCGTTGCGGTCTACAGTATAGACTTTGCCGGTGGTTGTGCCGGCATAGACCTTGTCGCCGTCGGCGAGGAGACAAGAGACGCCGCCGTCGAGGCGGATCGTCCAGCGCTTGGCGCCGTCGGGGTTGAGCCGGTAGCAGAATTCATTGAGCGAACCCGCGTAGAGGGTGTCGCCGTTGTTTTCGTCGGGGCCGACGGCGAGGGCGGCGAGTTCGTCGCCGGTGCTGTATTCGGCCAGCCGGTCGCCGTTGGGGGCAAAAATATAAAGTTCACCGCCCGCGCCGCCGACGGCGAAGTTACGCTGATTCCCTTTGCCGTTGCGGAACGTCGCGATCGCACGCGTGCCGGGGGTGTTGGTCGAGAACTTCCAGGTGCTCAGGCCGTCCGGCGTCAGGATATTGACATGGAAATAGCGGGTGCCGGTGAGGATTTCGTTTTTACCGTCGCCGTTGATATCGGCGACTTCGACCACGCTGGCTTCGCGGACGATTTCATAGTGCCACAGGAGTTTTCCGGCGGGGGCAAAAGCGTGGAGCCGCCAGCTGTCGGTGCCGATCAGGACTTCGTTTTTGCCGTCGCCGTTGATATCGGCGATTTGGGCGACCCGGGCCACGGGGGGGATGCGGTAAAAGGGAAATTGGAATTCCCAGAGCTTGGTTCCGTCAAGATTGTAAACCCGCACGAACTGATCCTGATTGGCCACCGCGAGTTCGTCGCTGCCGTCGCCGTCGAGGTCGCCGGCGGCGAAGTCGTTGACCGCGGCCGGAGTTTTGATCACCTTGACCGGAGTTCCGTCGGGATTGAGCAGATGGATTTCGCCCGCCTGATTGGCGGCGCCGAGGAGTTTCCGGCTTCCGCGCTTGATTTCGCGAAAAGCGAGGATGGGGCCGGGCACGGCGGCGGTCGGCTTCACCGCGCCGGTTTGTTCGCCGCCGCGATCGGCGCGGGGAGCGGCCGGGGCCGGGGCGGGGGTGACGGCGGCGACGAGTTTCCCGTCGCGCGGAGTCAGGCTCCCGCTTTCCTCCGTGATTACCAGTGTGCCGTCGCTTTGCGGGGTCAAACGGCAGGTTTTGCCGCGATACTGGAAGCGGACGCCGCCGTCGGCAAGTTCCTCGATCCCGGCGGGCGCGAGTGCTTCGCCCGAGGAGCCCCGGAAAAGCGTGAAGACGCTCTTGGCAACGCCTTTTTTGAGCTCGGCGTCAGCGGCGAATTCGATGGTGCGGACCATCGGTTCGGCGTAGGGATAGCCTTCCCAGTTTTTGCCCATGTCGGGATCGTCGGTGACGGTGATGCGGTTGCCGGGAGTCGTGTCGAGCCGCATCGATTTGCCGCCCTGCTGGGTCAGCACCACGCCGTCCGCCTGCGGCGCGGCCGTGCCGACGCCATTCCAGAGCTGGCGCAACAGCGAACTGGCGTCGGCGCGGGGGACGACTACGTCGAGAACGCCCAGCGCCTGGCCGTCCTTGAGCCAGAGATAGTGCCGCACCCAGTCGAAACGGGGGCCGTCGAGCCGCATCGAAGCGACGCCGAACCGGTCGTTTTCGCCGTAACCGATCAGTTTGGCATAGGGGCCGTAGGGGAGGTATTCGCCGTCGGTGATCACGGTGAGGGCGTTGTGGAAGCGGGTCGCTCCCTTGAGGTAATGGTTGTCGGCGAGCCACTGGCGGCCGAGATGGTTCAGGCGCTGGACGCTCATCGCGTCGGCGTGGCCGTGCCCGCCGTTGTTGACTCCGTCGGTCAGCATATAAAAGGCTTCGGGATCGATTTTTTCGCGGAACGAAAGCTTGTCGAAGGTCTCTCCGACCTCCGGTTTGCCGTCGGCCGGAGGATGGGTGGCGTAATAGCGCGGTTCAAGCTTGAGCAATTGGATGCCGTTGTAATTCTCCGGCACCGGGAACTTCTGGACGGCACGGCGCTCAAAGACGCCGAAGTCGGAACCGCCGAAGCGGCGCGTATCCGCACTCCAGAGAATCATTTTTTCCAGCACGAACCAGTTGGCCGCCGGATCGCCGGTCAAATTGGCGTAAATCCCCATCGGGATCGCGTCGGCGCGGTAACAGCTCCAGAGCCCGGTGTCGCCGTAGGGAACCTGATAGCGGTTGTTGTCCATGGTGATGATGGCGGTGTCGGCCATTTTGCGCCCGACGCCGTTCTTGATCACGGTAAGGTCGCCGGTCGCGGCGGCGTAGCGCATCACGTGTTCCCAGGTCAGCCATTGATAGCCGTTGCAGTCGTCCTCGACTTTGCCGGACCGGTTCTGGCGGTCAAAAATGCGTTTCCCGGCGTCGAGAAGCCATTTCCCGTCGGGCTGTTCGGGATAATATTTGGCGAAATAAAGTCCGGCCATCGTCGAACCGAGGGCGGAAAAAGTACCGTGGTTGTGGGAGACCAGCCAGGAGTAGGTCTGCGCTTTGGCCCGCAGCACCGCATGAGACCAGCGCTGGAAAAGCTTGACCATCGCCAGCCGTTCATCGTCAGTCAACACCGGATCGTGCTCGATGAGATCGAGCGCGGCAAAAGCGCCGAGGGCGGAGAAATCGCTGTCGTAACCCCAGTCGCCGCCGTAGCGGCGGGGATCGCGTTTGGCGGCGTAATCGGCGTACATTCCGGCCACCGCGGCGAAGAGTTTGGCATCCTGCGGTTTGCGGTAGCGGCGGTAGCGTTCGCCGATCCGGGCCATTTCGCCTGCGAGCGACTGGTGGCGGCCGGTGTCGAGCGTTTTCTGCGCTTCGGCGAGGCCGGCTTCGATCGATTCGGAGCCCGGTTCATTGGGTACGTCGCGCCCGGCGTAGTCGGCGGCGAAGACGAGCGGCGTGACCAGACTTCCCGGCTTGGCGTATTTGGCCAGCTCAATCGCGGCGGCATCGACGGCGCGGTCGAGCCCGGCGTCATCGGATGCGCCGATGACCAGCGCGTCGACGTTGCGGCGGATCGGTTCTTTGAGGAGATCGACCACGAAGCCGCCGGGGCCGGGGAAGCGTTCGTCGACGATGGTGGCGCGCCGGGCATAGGCTTGCAGCAAGGCCGGATTGTTCCAGACGTTGCCGAGGATGATCACAGGTTTTGCGAAATCGCGGTCGGCGGCGGTGCCGGGACGGACGGCGAAGTCGACGCCGGTCGATTTTTTGAGTGCGGCGGCAAGTTTGCGGGCCGCGCTTTCCCCGGCGGGGGTGGCGGGGTGGAGGATCTCGGCGGCGGCTTTGCCGTCGGCGGCGAACGCGGTTTCGCGGCTCAGCGGCGCGGCCTGATTGAGGCTGTTGCCGATGTGTTTGAGTTCATCGACCACCTTGAAGTCGCGGATCTGGAAGTTGATCGGCCCGCCTTTGACCGAATCCATATTGGCGACGTAAAAGTCGAAGCGGTTGCAGTCGCCAAGCTCCGTGTCATCGCCCCAGCCGGTGTGCCAGGTGAGGGGGAGGCCGAAGCCGCGCTGGAGGGTAATCGTCTCCCAGTCGTCGCGGCCGGGGTCGGCGTAGGTGTAAAAGGCCCACGAGGGCATCTTGGCATTGGCGTTGTAGAGTTTGACGTACAAGTGATCGGCGAGGTCGGGCGAACGGAACTGGAACTGGAGCGCCTTGCCGCGTAGATCGATGCCTTTGTCCAGCGTGAAAATGATCCGGACCCGGCCTGAACTTTTGTCGTTCTGAATGACTTTGCCGCTGACGGTGACGACGCCCGCGGGATCGGCGGCGTAGGTGATGCCGCGGTCCATATCGACTTTGTCCACTTTGCCGAGGGCGGCGAAGGGGTTGCGGGCGGGGAGATTTTTCATCGGGGCGGCGGCGGGCCCGGCGGCTTTGGCCGGAGCCGGAGCGGGGACGGCCGAAGCGATTTCTTCGCGGGGGACGACCTTGAGGTTGCGGATTTCGAGTTTGAGCTCGCCTGCCGGAACCGGTTTTTTGCGCGAGACGATGAAGACCAGTTCTTTGACTGTAGCGGGTTCTTTGCCATCGACGCCGCGGACGGCGTAGGTGAGGCCGCGCGCGGCATTTTTCTGGAGGAGGACGCTTTTCCACTCTTTGGCGTCAAGTCCGCCGGAACCGAGGTCGCCCCGGAGCGAAGGTACGCGATTCTGGTCGTTGTAGGCGGAAACGCTGACCAGATCGGCCTCGGGACTGCCGCGAAGGTCAAAAGTCAAAGCCTTGCCGGTGAGATCGACCGGCGCGTTGAGGACGAAACGGATCGCCGCCCGGGTGTCGGCGTCGGCCGGTTTATCGAGTTTGCGGACGATCGTGACCGTCCCGTCGTCGCCGACGCTCGATTTCACCCCGGTATCGACCGGCATCGATTTGAGTCCGCCGAGCGCGGCGGCGGGATCGGTGGCGGCGGCGAGGGCGAGAGCACAGAACAGCGCAGCGACGGCACAGCTTTGTTTCATAACAAATTTCCTTGGTATTAATTATTGATACGTTTCAAAAATTTTGCTTTCACAACAAATTATATATCGCTTCGATCCGCAAGACAAGGATTGGTTGTTGGAAAAATGAATCTTTTTTGAATAATGACGAATCAGTTTGTCTCTTTTCCGGTACCGGCGGAGCATGCGAAAAGCTGCGGCGATCCCCTCTATTTTGCCGGAGCCTTGCTTTTGTCCAGCACGTCGGCTTTGAACGCGGGATCGATCGGGGCGCCGAGGCGTTCGGCTTCGCCGATTTCGCGTAGCGCTCCGGCGAAGTCGGCGCGATAGAAATAATTGATCGCGGCCTGATACCGGACCCGGGGGTTTGCCGGTGCGCTCTTCAGAAGTTCGTCAGTCAGCGCTTTGCCTTTGGCAAGATAGCTGTCTGCCTCGGCTGATTTGCCGACGGACTGAAACTGTTTGCCGCAGAGACTGTAGCTCTGGATCAGGTCGCACTTGGCGTTGATTTTTTCTTGTATGGGTGCGAGTTCCACTGTTTTTTCGAGCAGTTTGACACTGTCCGCAATATATTGGCAACGCCGATCCTGATCGGCTTCGGGTTCGGCCTGCATGCCGCGGACGATTCCGGCTCCCCACCAGCTCGCGTAGTGATCAGGATCGAAACGCCAGGCCCGGTTGAATTCATTCATCGCTTCGGGCAACTGTTTTTTGCCGAGCAAGGCAAAGCCGTCTTTGACCGCCTTGGCGGCGATCCGCTTTTTGGAGACACCGGGGTAGATCATCCGTTGCGAGGTGAGCGAGGAGTCAACCGGGTTCAGCATCTGCGGATCAGGGATTCCGGCAGCGAAAACCAACCCGGGCAAGGCAGCGATCAAAGCAAAAAAAAGCTTCATAATTACCTCTGTATTGTCAATTTTGACGATGCCAAACGAACGCAGCCTGTTTCGGAAAAGTCATGGACGTTTGCCTTTCCGAAAACAGAAAACCTGTACATTTGCGAGCTTCAGTTGACATACGATAAATCAACCGGCATCAAAATGCAAGCAAATTCAGTAGATGATTCCGCTCTGGGGTTCGATGTCGGGGCGGAGCGGGTTGAAGAGGATGGTTTGGCCGTCGCGGGTCAGTTTGATCGCGCCTCCGGGGTTGCCGTCGCGGCTGAAGCGGACCTCCCAGTCTCCCTGCGGCGTGGCAAAGGCTACGCCGAAGTTGATTTCGCCGTCGAGCAGCCGGGTGTCAACCATTTTTGCCATCGCGCCGGGGCCGACCTGGATGACGTGGAGCATCAGGTCGGATTCGGCCGGGATCGAGGGGGAGACTTCGACCCGGTAGCGGCCGAGGTAGTTCTTGGTCTTGGCATAGGGCAGCGCTTCGGCCGGAAGCTCCCAGTTGCGGCCGGAGCTCTCAAATTCACGGCCGGGACCGCCGACCACCCGGATGTCCGGTTTGGCCGGCAAAATCGTCCGGCAGAAGAGGCGGCCGCCGCCGTCGTCGGCGCGGAAAGTCACCGGATCAATCATGACCGGTTCGTTCTGGGTGTGAAGCAGCCAGTCCTTGCGGTATTCCGGTTTGGTCGAGATCACCCGGTCGGCGATCACGAAAATATCAGGGTAGATAAAGACGAACTGGCGCAACGCCAGCCGGCACTTTGACGCCGCAAAAACCGGCGTCGCGTCGCCCGCAATGTAGGTAAAGTATTCATTGGTCTCAAACGCGACGCAGCGGTCGCCGGTGGTGACGAACTGGCCGCCGTGGTTGAAATAAGTCTCCTTTTTGCGGTCGATCCAGAAGTTGGGGAGCTTCTCCTCCGGCTGGTGGATCAGCACGGTGTTGTGGGCGACGCTCTGGCAGTAGTAGTTGTTCAAATGTTCGTCGTCGCTCCGCTTGAAGCCGATCCGGGTGCCGGTGTCGAGGGCGAGGAAATCGTATTTGTAGATCATGAAGTGATTGGCGTCAAAGTGGCGGTGGGCGAAGTTCTTTTTGTTGGTGACAAAACAGGCGTAGGTGTCGCTCTTGCTTGAACCCGAACGCATGAAAGCGATCCCGATCTCCTCAAAGAAACGGGCGTGGCCGCGCGGCGCGGGACGCTCCACCCCGAATTCGGCCGGCGGCGGGGGGGCGCGGAAAAGGAAAAGCGGGGCGAGCACCCGGTAGCGTTTCATCCACTGGTCGTTCAACGGATCGGCGGTCATCAGCGAACGGGTCATCCGGCGAACTTCCATGTCTTCCGGCAAAAAGTGCGAGATTTCGTACATGTGCATGCTGACATCGGTACCGGTTTTGAGGGTGTTGCCGGTGTCGCCGACGCCGAAGTCGTGGAAATCCACCACCCGGCCGCCGGGCAATTGCTGGGGATGACCGTTGATGAAGTTCCAGACGCACCACTGCGGGAAAAGCCGGAGGTGGTTGAGTTTGTCCGGTTTTTCGCCGGTGGCGGATTCGTAGGTCAAAAGATAGTTGTAGCTCGCCCACAAGTACGCCACCATGGTGTAGTTGTTGGCGGTAGAAACCAGTCCGCCGTCGTCGGAACTCTGCTGTTCGCGGCAGGCGAGCATGATTTCATGGTCGGTCCAGCCCTCATAGAGGAGTTTGCGGGCGGTTTCCTCGTCGATATTGTCGTGGATCGCCGCCAGCGCACCGTACCACTTGAGCATCCGGACGCCGTAGAAGCCGCCCTCGGGCACGCAATAGGGAGAAACGAATTTGCCCGATTCGGTTTCCGCGCGGTAAATGTATTCGAGCAAGGGCTTGAGCAATTCGCTCCGCTCCGCCGGCGTGAGTTCGTTGTAGATCCAGTCGTAGGCGGCGAGGGCGTAGATGACTTCGGTGCTGTAGTAGTCGCCCGCCATGACTTTTGCGTCGAAACTGAGGAGCGCGGCTTCGCCGGCGAGTTTGAGCAACTGCTTCGCCTTGGCCGCCATCGCGCGGTCGCCCTCGACGAGGTAGATCATCGCGCAGCGGGCGGCGTCGAGGCCCCACACGGTCGGCTTGGGAAGCTGGGCGTAGGAGTTGCCTTCGCCGCGGCCCTGGCCTTTTTCGCCGTTCCAGACTTTGGGCTCGGCGGGGATTTTCGCCGCCGGGGCTTTGACGTTGGCCTGATAATAGCGCCGGATATCGGGGCGCGCAAGGTATTGGCGGAAAGCGGCGAGAGTGTCGGAGTTGACGAAGATTCGCGGATGGTCGCGCCTGATTTTGGCCGCGATGCGGTCGGCGGCGGCGCTCTCCTCGGGAGTCAGGGTTTTGGTTTTGACTTTGACGTCAATGCGTTTCAGCAAACGGTCGGCTTCGGCGGTGAAGGCGGCGGGGGCGCTCGGGTTCTCTTTCAGCCGGCGGCAGGCGTCGGCGGCGACGAAGCGGTCGTTGTGCTCGTCAAGCGCGATCCGCGCGACGTTGAGCTGGGCAAAGGCTTTGATTCTCTCCGGCACGGCGGCGGAGCCGATCAGAGACTGGTTGTCGTCGATCGCGTCACCGGTGAGCTTGAGCTGCCGGTGGGCGATCATCGAATTCAGGAACGACTGGAATTTCTCCGGCGTGTCCGGCCCGAAGCGGAGCTCGCCATAGGCCGCCAGCGCTTCGCGCGGCTTGCCCGCCAGCAGCAGCCGGTCGCCGCGCGAAAGAGGATCGTTCGCGTTCAGCTCCGCCGCGCCTTTGCGGAAACGGTCGCCGAATGCCGGAGATACGGCGTAGAGCGACTGCCGCTCAAAGTCGGTCAATGTGAGTTGTAACGTTTCAGCGGCAGGCAACGCCAAATTTCCCGGCTCCATCGCGGCGGCACCGGCGAAAACGACGACGAATAATGCGAAGAAAAGAGTGGTCAGTTTCATCGATCAACCTTTCATAAAAAACATTGTCGAGATAAATATAATCGCAAGGCGCGAAATGCAGATC
>JBFWIO010000029.1:0-14250 GCA_050255955.1 Victivallaceae bacterium | reverse complement strand
CCGGGTTGGGCCGGATGCCGCAGAGCACGGCGGCGCTGCCGTCGCGGCGAAAGGCCATGATCGGGAAGATGTTACCGAATGATTTTAGGTTGTTCCACTTGACATTGGAGCTTTTGCTCTCGAAATCGAGATCGTCGGCCATTTTGCCGAGGAGCCGCCGCGAGGGTTCGGCTTCGGAGACGGCGTAGGTGTGGAGGAGTTTGTTGACGTCGGTGCCGGCGCCGTGGTGTTTGGCGATGGCGACCAGCGAATAGAGCGCGGTGTGGCGGCCGTCGGCGGAGAAGCCGGGATTGTTGAGATTGCGGAAAAAGACGGCTTCGCCCTCCCAGGCCTTGGTCAACGCGGCGGCATCGGGGAGAATTTGTTTGCCCGCGCCCTCGATCAACGGATCGTAGACGGCGTAGCGGTCGTTTTTGCCGTCGGGGGTGCCGCCGCGGCGGATGCCGAGGAAGATGACGAAGTTGCCGTTGCGCAAACGCAGCAGGAGGGGCGCGCCGAAGTATGCGGCGAGCTCCTCGATCGGTACGTCGGTGCGGCGCAGCGGATTGAGTTTGAGTTTTTCGCCGAGCGCCGTTACCAGTTCGACGGGATCTTCGGGCGTGTCGGCGAGATATGCCTCAAGGTTGGTTCCCTGCGGCAGCATCCGGGCGATTTCCTGCATGCAGGAGAGCGCGGTCTCGCGTGCTTTGTTGATTTCCGCCATGTGTGCGTTCTCTGACTTTATTGATCTACAATGATGAAACAAAAAGATGGTAACTATTTAATTTAACATCAATCCCGCGCTTGTCAAGGGCGGTTTCCCGGAGTTTTTCCGCGGTTCCTTCAAAAATGTTCCCGTCGGCATCGAAAAAAACGATGATATTTGCAAAAATACTCGAAATTAACTGGAAAAAAACCGAAAAAATGTCTTTATTATGGAGTAATTGCAAAATCGTTATCAGATTTTGCAAACCAAACAGGCTTGTTTTTTCGCCGGTTCCGGGGGATAATTATGGGTGGGAAAAAACTCCGTGGAATCAGCGAAAGGAATTCGGAAAGATGAAAAAGCAATTTACCTTGATCGAGCTTCTGGTCGTCATCGCCATCATCGCCATCCTCGCCGCGATGCTGCTGCCCGCGCTCAACAAAGCGCGCGCCGTTGCCCGCCGCACCTCGTGCATGAATAACGTCAAGCAGCAGGGGCTGGCCCATCAGTTCTACGCCGACAGCTATGACGAGGGCCCGTTTCCCTCCGCCGATATGAGCCGCAACGGCGGCAAAGGCTGGACCTGGATGGTGCTGATGCAAGACGCCAAAATCATCACTTCGCCTAAAAGCCTGATCTGTCCGTCACAACCGGACCCGCGCAAAAGTGCGGCCATCACCGTGTCCGACGGCGGCGCGGTTTATGAATATTATCTCAATTACGCGCTGAGCAGTACCGCCTGTCCGACCATCACCCTGATCGGCGGGCAGTACGTGCGCAACAGCGGCTTCCGAAAATTCGGCGCGATCAAAAATCCCTCCCTGAAGATCCTGTCTCTGGAGGGCGAGGCCGACCGCACCTCCGGCGTCTGGAACTTCGCCTATATGTCCCGCGCCCAGTACAAAACCCGTTACGCCATCCGCCACGAAGGCGGCAACAACGTGCTTTGGGCTGACTTGCACGCCGCCTACATCAATCGCCCGCTTGATTTCGACAACGACAAATATTTCAGTCTTACGCTGTAATCGACAGGACAGGAGAAGCATCGATGTGGTATCAATTGCCCGGAGTGATCGCCATGCTGCTGGCCGCGGCGGCCGCGCCGCCGCCGACGGTGTCCGACCGTGATTTGCTGCTGGCGGCGGATTTCGAAAGCGGCCGTGACGCCGATTTCGCTTGCGGCAACCCGGCGGCGGTGATGCCCGAAGCGCTGCGCCGGACCGCTCCCGGAGGAACCCTCAAATTGCCGTGGAACCAGTGGTTCTGTTATACCGCACCCGGCAATCTTGAGCTCGAAGCGGGAACCATCGTGATGCGGGTCAAACTCGACTTCCAGCCCGGCAAAGGGACTTTGCCGGAGGGCTGGACTGACAGTCACCTCTTTGCCGTCCGCAACCGCACCGGGCAGCGGCTCAACGCTTTGATCAGCGACAAATCCGGTTTCCTCTTTTTCTACGCCTCCAATACCGAGGGCAAGGCAAGTTCGGTCAAAGTCGATGTCCGGGATTGGAAAGCGAACGAGTGGCGGACCGTCACCTGCGGCTGGGAGCGGCCCGGCAAACTTTTCCTCGCCGTCGAGGGGCTGGGGGAAAAGTCGGTCAAAAACGCCGATCTCCCGGTCTGTCCGGTTGCCGCGTTGTACGACATTTATATCGGCAGCAATTCCCAGGTGCTGCCGATTCAGCAGTACGGACGGCTGAATACCTTGCGCGGCGAAATTGACGAGCTCAGAATTTACCGCAAATATCTGCCCTGTGAATTTGCCGCGCCGCCCGCGTTTAAGGTTCACAACCCGGTGGAAACCTTTCCCGCCGGGGTCAAATCTCCGGTTTGGGCGATTCCCGGCGACCGGAAACGGATCAACTATTTTCTCAAACCGACCATACGGCGCTGGGAGCACAATCCGGTTACGTTGAAACTCAATCTCGGCGCCGAACTCGCCAATCTTCCACCCGCCGGACTCCGCAACGCGATCGCTTCGCTCCGGCTGGTGCAATTCGACCCCGCAACCGGCGAAAGCGTGGTTTACAACGCCAAAGCGACCGGAGATGAACGTATTTCCCACCCCTTTCAGCTCGACACGGATTTCACCGGCAACCGGGGAGGAACGCTTCACTTCGTCCACAGTGGGGCGCTGCCGGCAGCATATTCCGTTTACTTTGCCCCGGGCGGCGAACCGGCGAAGCCGTGTCCGGCGGAGTATCCGCTAACCGGCACCGGCGAACCCGTGATGTCCGGCGTCAAGGGGGTGCCGGGCAGTTTCGGCGGAGCGCTTCGCGGTGCTTTTGACACCATCGACTTCGACGGCGACGGCGATCTCGACCTTTTCTTTCTCTCAGGCTCGCAGACCGATTCCGGACGGGATCTTTTCGGGGGGCTCTATTATTATGAAAATCTCCGCAATGAGCGAGGTTACGACGTTTTTGCCGCTCCGGTGCTGATCGACAAGGGCAATCAGGAGTTCGGCATCTATCGCCAGACCGCGCCGCCGCGACTGGTCGATCTTGACGGCGACGGGCGCAAAGAGTGCGTTTTCGCCTCCGATTTCCTCGCCGCCTGTGCCGATATCGAAAATCGCAACGGATTTCCGGTACTGACCAACTGGCGCAAACTCGACTTCGACGGCGAAATGCCAAAACTGGTGTCGAGTCCCGCACTCGCCGACTTCGACGGCGACGGTTTGACCGATATTTTCAGCGACGGCGAACTTTATCGCAACGTCGGCACCCGCACCGCGCCGAAATTCAGCTCCAAAGCGGCCGATGTTTTCGCCCCCGGGGTTCGCGGCGATGATGAGCAGAGCAATCACAAAGACGTCCATGCCCAGAAAATCATCCGCAACAACTTCGGTGAAAACATCCGTCCGCTGGTCTGGGCCGTGGCGGATCTCAATGGCGACGGCCGCGCCGACCTGGTCTGCTGCGGCTGGCGTTCGCAACTCTACTATTTCCCGCGCCGGGCCGACGGCAAATTCGCCGCGCCGGTCCTGATCCGCACCCGCGACGGCCACGAACTTTTCTGGCCGGGAGTGTTTCCTTATATGAGTTTCGCCGACCTCGACGGCGACGGCGCGACTGATATGCTGCTTTCAAGCGAGGATGGCACCCTCGGTTTCGCCCGCAACGTCGGCGCGCCGGGCAAAGCGATGGAGTTTTTGCCCCCGGTTTCGCTTTCCGAAATGAATCCCCGCCTCAACGCCGGGGCGCTGGCGATTCCGGTCGCGGTTGACTGGAACGGCGACGGCGCGCTCGATCTTGTGGCCGGCGCGGCCAATGGCTTTGTCTGGTACTTTGAAAATGCCGGGACTTCGGTCGCGCCGGTTTTCCGCAATCCGGTGCCGCTGGAGGCGGGCAACCGGCCGATCCGGATCATGGCCGGGCCGGACGGTTCGGTTCAGGGCGAACAGGAAAACGACTGGGGCTACCTCAATATCGAAGTCGCCGACTGGGATGGTGACGGACTCAAGGATCTTTTCGTCACCGGAGTTCGCGGCGAACATCTTTTTTTCCGCAACGTCGGCACCCGCCGCGATCCGCGGCTGGCTCCAGCTGAATTCCTCGAAGTTGACTGGGAGGGCGAAGCGCCGCATCCCGGCAACATCCGCTTCCAAGTCCGCGGCAAAGCGCTGGTCACCGCCCACCGCTGCCGACCCTCGGCAGTGGATTTTGACGGCGACGGCCTGGTGGACTATGTAACCACCGACCACGACGACAAGCTCGCCTTTTATCAGCGCTACCGCCGTCCGGACGGTTTGCTCGGACTCAAGCCGGGGAAGAATATTTTCACGATCGAAGCGCCGTTTTTCCGCACCATGATCTGGAATCACCAGACCATCGCCGGACTGCCGGTCAAATCGGCGCAGGAAGGCCGCAGCGTGATTCAGGTGCTTGACTGGGACAACGATGGCTTGCCCGACATCCTGATGGACAACCTCAACGGACGGATTCTCCGCAATACTTCAGCCGACCGGCTGAAGCCGGTGCTGGTCGATCAGGGGGATCTTGCCGGGAAACGCCTTGCCAATCACAACGCCGCCCCTTATGCCGCCGATTTCGACGGTGACGGCAAGCTTGATCTTATCGTCGGAGCCGAGACCGGCTGGATTTACTATTTCAGCCGCCCCTATCTGGAAAAAGACACTCCCGGTGTGATCGCGTCGGGGATTGAGGAGAAAACCAAGTGAAACGTTATTTTGTCCTTGTCGCCGCACTGCTCTCCGCCCTGACCGGCGCGGCGGCGGATTATGAGCTCAAAACGCAACCCACCGCGACCCGGGGCGATTACAAGATCGAGGCCTGGACCGAGCGTGAAAACGGACTTTACCGCGACGGCGAGGAGATTGTTTTCAACATTCAACTGCTCAAGGGCGGCAAGCCGCTGGCGGGCGAGAAGCTCGTTTACAGCTTTCGCGGCGACCACTTTTCGGCGGGCAAGGGCGAATTGACCACCGCCGAGACCCCGCTTGCGGTGAAGGTCAAGCCCAAAGGGGCGGGATTCACCTTGATCAAAGTCGATTATCAATTGTCGCCAAAGGAAAAAATCTACGCCCGTGCCGGAGCGCTGACTGACGCTGAAACGCTGCTTCCCGGCCGCCCCGCTCCCGCCGACTTCGCCGATTTCTGGCGCCGGCAGCGCGAAGCGGTGCTTGCCGACCGGTCGCCGGCAAGTGTCAGTCCGGTGCCGGTCGATCCCGCGTATCAGGGGAAACTTGAACTCTATGACGTGCAAATTCCGGTTCCGGGAACCAAACCGGTATCGGCATATCTTACCGTGCCGGCGAATCCGGCAGGCCGGAAGTTCCCGGCGCTGATCACCTTTCACGCCGCCGGGGTGCGAAGTTCGCTCAAGCAGTACGATTTCGCCGCCAAAGGCTTCCTCGTGCTCGACCTCAACGCCCACGGCCTTCCCAACGGCAACCCGGCGGCGGAGTACACCAAGCTCTATCAGGGGTCGATGAAAGATTACCGGCTGGAAAACGCCGGCGATCGCGAAAAAATATATTTTAACGGGATGTTCCGCCGTCTGATCCGGGCGCTGGAGTACGTCAAAGACCGCTCCGACTGGGACGGCCGCACCCTGATCGTTCACGGCGGGAGTCAGGGCGGGGGGCAGGCGCTGGTCGCCGCCGGGCTTGACCCGGCGGTTTCGGGGGTGATTGCCCACGAACCGGCGCTGTGCGATCACAGCGGAATTTTTGCCGGACGGGATGCGGGGTGGCCGCGCTTCATCGCTTTCAAGAACCGCCAGCCGCTCGACCCCGCGATCGCGGCGGCGGTGCCGTACTACGACGCGGCTTATTTCGCGGCCGGGATCAAACATGCGAAAGTATTGGTCACTACCGGGTTGATCGATACGACCTGTGTTCCCTCAAGCGTCTTTGCAGCTTACAATTCGATCCCGTCTCCGGACAAAAAAATCGTGGTTTTCCCGCAGGCGATTCACGGTGTCTATCCCGAATTTGAAGCGTTGACCGCCGAATTCCTGAATCAGGCGATCAAGCCTTGAGCCGCATCGGGGTGTGGTCTTTGAGCTCTTCGAAGCCGAGCGATTGGTAAAAGAGCGCGGCGCCGGGGGAGGCGACGAGACCGATCCAGTCGATTCCGGCCGCTTTCAGCCGGGCGATCAATTCGCGGACGATGGCACCGCCGATACCCTGTTTGCGGTAGCTTGACAGCACCACGATGTCCTGGATGTAAGCGTCGCTCGCGCCGTCGGCGATCGCCCGGCCCATGCCGATGAGCTTATCCCCGTCAAACGCGCCGATTACCGCAAACGAACCCGCCAGCATCGGCGCGATGAAATCGGGCGTATAGCCTTTTTCCCACCAGTCGGCGTCGCAGTAGAGCGCGACGATCGCTTCTGCCGGCATCGACGGGTCAAGCGTCCGGTATTCGATTTCAGGGCTTGAGTGCATAGTACCTCACAATCACGTAGAGCGACGCCAGGATCATGGTGCCGATGGTCACCGGGATGCTGTAGCGGAGAAAGGTTTTGAACGAGATTTTGGCCCCCGCCTTTTCAGCGATGCCCGCCACCACCAGATTGGCTGCCGCGCCGACCATGGTGCCGTTGCCGCCGAAGCACACCGCCAGCGACAAACCCCACCACAACAGATCCTGATTGACCGGGTTGTCGCGGAACTGCGGCGTCGTAGCGATAAACGACGCGGTGACCGCGGTCATCGCGGCGGTGAACGAAACGTTGTTCATGATCGCCGCCGCCAGCGCGCTGATCCACATGATCGCGATCACCGTGAGCGGCACCGGCCATTCTGAGAAGACCGCCATTCCCTTGCTGAAAAATTTCATCAGCCCGGCGAAATCGGCCCCGGAAACCAGAATGAAGAGTCCCATGAAGAAGAACAAGGTGCTCCACTCGATTCTTTCGAGTTCGTGCTCGACATCGACCCGGCAGATCAACAGCGCCGCCGCTGCCCCGGTCATCGCCACCACGCTCGGCTGGAGGTGGAATGCGCCGTGCAACAGGAAGCCGACGATGGTCAGACTCATTACAATCACCCCGCGCTTGAGGTTTACCGGGTCGGAAATCGCCGACTTCTCGTCGAGCTCCATGATTTTCGCCCGCTGCAGGGCCGACACTTTCATTCGCGGATTGTAATAAAGCCAGAGAAAAATACAGTAGATGCTGGTCACCAGCACCACAAATGGCGAGAGGTTGATGATGAACGCCATGAAGTTGAATTCCGCCACCGATCCGATGATCAGGTTAGGCGGGTCGCCGATCAATGTCGCCGTTCCCCCGATGTTGGAGGCCAGTGTTTCGGCCATCAGAAAGGGCAGCGCCGGCAGCGACATCTGGGATGCCACCACCAAACTCACCGGGGCGACCAGCAGCACGGTGGTGACGTTGTCGAGGAATGCCGAGAGGAACGAGGTGGCCAGCACCAGCAGAATCAATGTCCGGACCGGCGAACCGCGGGCGATTTTGGCGCATTTGATCGCGATGTACTGAAAGAGTCCGGTGCCGGAGAGGATGTTGACCAGCACCATCATTCCGGCGAGGGTGAAAATCACGTCGAAGTTGGCGTAGCGTGAATAGACGTCGAGCTTGCTGTAGCGTTCGGCGCTGCGTTCGACGGCCTGGATGGCCCGCAACTGAGCTTCGGTCGGCTGCGAGGATTCGAGTTTCTGGCGGATGGATTCGAGCTGGCGGTCGGTATCTCCGCCGGTGTCGTCGTGGCCGGGGCCGGGGAGGATGAAGAGAAGCATCAATGTCGAGCCGAGCAATGCGGCGGTGGTCTTGTGGACTTTTTCGCTGGCGATGACGGCATAGGTGCCGAAAAAGATTACGGCGGCGAGGATCATGGTGGTCATGCCTTACCCCCGGAGGACGCGGTGGATGATGTTCTTGACTGAAACTTCACCGACCAGTTTCCTGTTGGCGTCGGTGACGAAAAAGAGGTAGCCGGTGCCGCGGCAGAGTTCGATGGTGAACTGGATCAGCGGGGTTTCCGGCTTCAAGGTCAGGGGGGGCATGGTCATCAGTTCGGCCTCGTTGCAACTTTCTTCGTCGATGAAAATCCGTTCGAAGGGCTCGAAGTTGCCGATGAAGCCGGTGCTCTGGAGCATGAATAGATAGTCCGGGACAAAGCGCCGGATGATGTCGATGGCCTTGAGTTCACCGAGAAACGTGCCGTCGGCGTTGGTGACCGGCAGGATCACCCAGCTTTGGCGGTGAAAGAGATCGAGGGCTTCGGCGAGTGTTTGTTCGGGCCGGAGTGAAACTTCGGGAACGGTCATCAGGTCTTCGGCGGTGATGCTGGCGCGCAGCAGGATGTTGCGCCGGTCGAGGAATTCCCCGAGGGTTCCGTTTCGGACGGCGGCGATGAAGGCCTCAAGCTGGTCGGGTGCGAGAATGCACCGGGCGAGTGAGGAGATCATTTTGAGATAGATATCGCTGCTGTCGTTGCCGACAAGCGACAGAATCACGAGGCGGATCGGGTCGTCGTAACCTTCAAGTTTGAGGGGGTTGGCGGTGGCTCCGACCATGACGGTGAGGCCGGAGAAGTTTTCCAGCCGGACATGGGGGAGCAGGATGGGGCCGAAGCTGCCGGAGTGTTCGCCGTCGGCGAGGAGGAGTCGTTCGCGCAGTTCGTTTACTTCCAATGGCAGCTCGATGAATTTCCCGGCCCGGCAGAGCATTTCGGCGTAGAGTGCGCTGCGATTTTTGGCGTTGAGCTCTTCGAAGATCAATTCCTGTGACAGGATTGCCGAGAGTTTCATGGTTGCCTCCGTTGGCGATGTTGATGTGCGCTCTGCGTGCCCCGCCCCGCGTGCCCTGTGCCAGTACCCCGGTCAAGGGCAGTGCCCTTGCGCGGTTTCCAAAGGGCGCGGAGCCCTTTGGCGGAGTGTGAGGCAGCGCCTCGCCTCCCCCGCTCCGGGCGGGCGCACTGCGCCTCTGACTCTCACCGCTCCGTTGTCGCGGGTGGCCAGGAGCGGCGTCCTGCGTAATTCGCCCGGCCCGAGCTCCTACGCCGACAGGTGTCGGAGCGCCCGGCCGCGCCAGCGCCCGCCCTCGATCCCCTATCCCAAAACTTCCCCCCGAGCCGAGAGAGCGCCAGCGACCGGCTCGCTATCCCGAGGCCGACGGTCGGCCGGCCTGCTTCGCTCGATGTCGTTCGCCGGTCACTTCGTGACTCGGCTGCCGACCTCGCTCCAGCAGTGTGGAGCGGGCTCCGCCCGCGTAGGGGGGAGCGCTTCGCTTAGCTTCGCTCCGGTGGAGCCGGAGCGACCAGGGGTGTTCGCCCCCTGGACGGCGACTCCGTACGACGGAGGGCGGGATTGGCGCTTCGCGCTTTCTTATTTTTTTGGGCGCTTCGCGCTTTTTTTCTTTTTTTTTTATTTTATTATTTTTTCCAGCGTGGCGGCGGTCTGGAGCAACTTCGCCTCCTCCATCGCCCCCGCCAGCAACTGCACCCCGACCGGCATCCCGGTCTCCTCATCTTTCCCCGCCGGAATACTAATCCCGCAATGCCCCGCCAAATTCAACGCAATCGTGAAAATATCCGACAAATACATCTCCAATGGATTGCTCTTCTCGCCAAACTTAAACGCCACATTCGGCGTCACCGGCGTCAACAACACATCGCAAACCTTCGCCGCTTCCTCAAAATCACGCCGGATCAACGTCCGAACCTTCTGCGCCCGCAAGTAATACGCATCGTAATACCCGCTCGACAATACATACGTCCCCAAAAGAATCCGACGCTTCACCTCGTCCCCAAACCCCGCCCCCCGCGATTTGAAGTACGTATCCACCAAATCCCGCCCCTCGACCCGTGCCCCATACCGGATGCCGTCAAAACGCGCCAGATTCGCACTCGCCTCCGCCGTCGCAATAATGTAATACACCGCCACCGCATATTTCGTGTGCGGCAACGACACATCCACCAATTCCGCCCCCGCCGCCTTCACCGCGGCAATCGTCTCTCTCATCACCCGGTCCACCGCCGGCGTCAGACCGGACTGAAAGTATTCCTTCGGCAAACCGATCTTGAGCCCCTTCAAATCCTCCGGAGCCCGGCGCACCGCATCAGCAAAACCACCACACGGCCGCGGCAATGAAGTACCGTCAGACGAATCATGACCGCCAATCGTGTCAAGCAGAATCGCCGAATCAAGTACATTCTGCGTCATCGGCCCAATCTGGTCAAGCGACGAGGCAAATGCAATCAAACCATACCGCGACACCCGCCCGTAAGTCGGCTTGAGCCCGGTAATCCCGCAAAAAGCCGCCGGCTGACGAATCGAGCCCCCGGTGTCCGACCCCAGCGCCGCCGGCACAAAGTGCGCCGCCGTCGCCGCCGCCGACCCGCCCGAGGACCCCCCCGGCACCCGGCTGACGTCAAGCGGATTCGCCGTCTTCTGAATCGCACTGTTTTCACAGCTCGACCCCATCGCAAATTCATCCATATTGAGCCGGCCAAAAGGAATAAAGCCGGCTTGGCGCAACTTCGCCACCACCGTGCTGTCGTACGGCGAAACCACCGGCGCGAGAATCTTTGAGGCCGCCGTCAAAGGTTCGCCCTTGGTCGCAATACAATCCTTGATCCCGACCGGAATCCCGTCGTATGGACTTAGTTCCCTGCCCGCCGCACGGCGCGCATCGGATTCCCCGGCCGCCTGCCGGACATGATCGCGATCAATCGCCAAAAAAGCCCTGACCTCACCGTCGCGCTCATCAATCCGGCGCAAACACTCCTCAACCAGCACCGCCGAACTCAACCGCCCGGCACTTAGCTCCGCCGCCAATTCAGCGATGGTAAATGGCATCGTAATCATGTTCAATTCATCCCTTCGCCCGGCAGCACCTGCGGCACTTTGATGGTTTCGCCGTTGACCGTGGCCGGCGCATTGGCCAGCATCGCGTCGCGGGCAAATGGCATGCCGGCCACGTCCTCGCGCCAGACATTCGCCAGCGGCAGCGCATGCGCGGTCGGCTCCACCCCGGTCACGTCAAGTTCACGGAGCTCAGCGATGTAATCGACGATCGCCGAAAGATCGCGCTGGAGCTTCTCGCACTGCTCGGGCGCAAGTTCCAGCCGCGCCAGTTCGGCGACGTAGCGGACGTCGAGATCGTTTTCGGCCATCTTCGTTCAAGCCTGTTCGAGTTCGAGGGTTTTGGTCGCCTGGTCGCAGACTTCGGAGGGGCCAAAGTACTGGATCGGGCCGGGATAGATGTAAGCCGTCGCCACCGCCCATTCACCGCGCTTGGCGGCGAAAGTCTTGAACGGCTTGCCTTCGAGTTCGACCAGTGCCTTGCGGATCACCGGCTTGTCGTGGCCGTGACGGCGCTCGACATTCATCATCATGGTGATCGGAATACCGCCGGCGATCCACTCGGCGGCCGGTTTCATGGTGTTGCGGACGCTCGCCATGTAACCGGTCTTGCCGGCGCCGATCAGCGCGGCGGCGGTGTAGCCCAGACTGTAGCAGTAGTCGGCATCATAGTTGGACGGCGCGGCACAACGGCCCTCGTAACCGAAGAAATGGGTCTGGGCACTGAATTTGCCGTTGTATTTGCCCTCGGCGGCAAGCTTCTTCAGCTTCGCGGCAACCATTTCGGCGAGCATTTTTTCGGTTTCGATCAGCGACACCTGGACGTTGCCGTGGGGATCGCGCTCGTTGCAGAGCTGCGACTGGATGCCCTTCGGCAGCGAGGCGAAAACCTGGCCGGTCTCGCCGCCGAGCTTGGCCTTGACGAATTCGATCTTGCTTTCGACATCAAGTTTGGCGAACTCTTCGGCGTTGGCGGCCAGGAGATCGTTGAGCTCGGCGATCAGATTTTTGACTTCGGGAATGAACTCGATCAGGCCCTCGGGGATCAGCGCGATCCCGAAATTGCATTTCTTGTCGGCACGGGCGGCGACCACCGCGGCGAGTTCATCGACGATGGCGGCAAGCGTGGTACCCTTGGCGGCGACTTCCTCGGAAATGATCGCCACGTTGGGCTGGGTCTGGAGCGCGCACTCCAGCGCGATGTGGGAAGCGGAACGGCCCATCAGCTTGATGAAGTGCCAGTATTTCTTGGCCGAATTGGCGTCGCGGCCGATGTTCCCGATGAGTTCGCTGTAAACACGGCAGGCGGTGTCAAAGCCGAAAGATGCCTCGATCCACTCGTTTTTGAGGTCGCCGTCGATCGTCTTGGGACAGCCGATGACCTGAATGCCGCAGTTGTTCTTTTTGTAGTATTCGGCCAGCAGACAGGCGTTGGTGTTGGAGTCGTCGCCGCCGATTACCACCAGCGCGGTGATGCCGAGCGCGCGGCAGTTGGCGAGGCCGGTCTGGAACTGCTCTTCGGATTCGAGCTTGGTGCGGCCGGAGCCGATCATGTCGAAGCCGCCGGTGTTGCGGTAGTGGGCGACGAAATCGGCGGTCAGCTCGACGACTTCATTTTTGACCAGCCCGTCGGGGCCCTTCAAGAAGCCGTAGAGGCGGTTGGCCGGATTGAGCGACTTGAGCCCGTCGAAGAGGCCCGCGATCACGTTGTGCCCGCCGGGCGCCTGGCCGCCGGAGAGGATCACTCCGACGCTGATGGCGGGATAGGTCTGGCCCGACGAAGCCGCTTCGCAGGTCAGCACCGGACTGCCGAACGTGGCCGGAAAAAGCGCTTTGATCTTCTCGACATCGGCCACCGCGGTGGTCGGCGCGCCGGCGGCGAGCTTGACCCCGGCTCCGTTGCGGAGGGCGGCGGGCAGTTTGGGCGAATAGGCGGAGCGGGCTTTCTGCAATGCGGAAATCATCTTGCGGGTCTCCTTGAGATCTATATTTTTACGGTTTTTGCCACTAACTGAATCATTTCCCGTCCCGGCGCGAAGAAACGCGGCGCGGTGCGGTACGTTTTCCGGTAATTTACCACCGTTCGACCGATTTATCAACTTTTCTTTTAAAAAAAGCATGCTATATTTCAGTACTGCAATCGGCTCTACTGATAACCACATGGAGAACCATACGATGACCAGACTGATTCTTGCGTGTTTGCTGCTGACTGCCGCGACTTTGCCGGCGGCGGTGCTGCCGTTCCGCAGCGGCGACGTGCTTTCGGCGGAACTGACCACGGCGGAGCCGAAGATCGAGAACTTCAATCCGGCCGACTATAATTTCAAATTCGTGAACAAGTCCTACGCCCTGGTGACGGTCAAACTGGCCCGCGGGCGGACGCTCTCGGTGCATGATTTCTCGCTTTCGCTCTTTGGTCAAAAGTACCCCTGCGTGGCGATCCGCTCCGGGGACGGCGGTTTTGACGCGGGCAAAGAGATGGCCCGTGACCTTGCGTCTTCCCCCAAATACGGCTTGCTTTTTGTGGTTGACGGCGGCGCGGTGGGGGCGGATGCGATCGAGAAAATCAACCTCGTCGCCAATGCGCCCGGCTCCTATCCGGTGCTCAAACTTCCCTTTGTCAACCTCAAGAACCGTTCTTTCACATCCGCTTCGCAGATTCCCGACGGCGGCAATCTCAAGATCGAAGAATAATTTTGATGGAATTTTTGCCGACCAACCGCGCCGAGATGCAGCAGGCGGGCTATGATGAGCTCGATATACTGCTTGTCACCGGCGATTTTTACGTCGATCATCCGTCTTTTGGCGTGGCGATCATCGGGAAACTTTTGACCGCGCTCGGCTACAGAGTCGGCTTGATTTTCCAGCCTGACTGGAAAAATCCGGAGTCGTTGCGGACGATGGGCCGGCCCCGGCTGGGGGTCGGAGTGACTTCGGGCAATCTTGACTCGATGGTCAATTTGTATACCGCCGGGCGGCGCTTGCGGCGCGAGGACGCCTACAGCGAAAACGGCGAACCCGGCAAACGTCCGCCGCACGCGCTGGTGGTTTACGCCCAGCTCGCCAAACAGGCTTTCCCGAAAATCCCGGTGGTGCTGGGCGGGCTTGAGGGCAGTCTCCGCCGGGTGGCCCACTACGACTACTGGCAGGACAAAATCCGTCCCGGCGTGCTGGTTGATTCCAAAGCCGACATCCTGTGCTACGGCATGGGCGAGAAGCCGATCGGCGAAATCTTCCGCCGGCTGGAAGCGGGCGAGACGTTGCGCG
>JBFWIO010000028.1:0-14310 GCA_050255955.1 Victivallaceae bacterium | reverse complement strand
GTCATTTTGGAAAACGCCGGATCGTTGGTTTCATTGACCGTAAGCGACGAAATATTGTAGCCGCGCCCGCTGAACAAGCCGGCGACGCGGGCGAGAACCCCGAATTTATTAGCGACCAGAATTGAAATGGTGTGCTTTTCCATGACCGGAAACCCCTTTTGTAAATGTCTCTATTTGCCATCGATAATTTGCCGCTTTTTTTCGATTTTGCAAATCCTTTTAGGTAAAAAAACGGTGCGGCAATTTGATTTTATCTTGAAAGGGGTATATATTCGCAGATAATCGGGAAATCCGCATGACCGGTCAGTTCCGGAGTTGCGGAGAATTTCCGCTGAGGATTGAGTAATGCGAAAATCTTTTCTGACTTTTCTGGCGATTCTGCTTTTTTACGCGTTTTCGCCGATACCCCGGGCCGAGGCGATCGACCCGGTGACCATCGCGATCCTGGCGCCGCTGGCGATCAAGGCGGCGGAGGTCGCCAAACCGTATGTCCTCCGCGGCCTTGCCAACGGCGGCAAACATCTGGTGACCATGGGCGCCGACATGCTGCAGCTGTTGTTGTTGCCGTGGGGGTTCATCCAGATGACCCTCGGCTTGCCGTTCGGCGGCTTCGCGCCGGGATTGCGCAATGTGGTGGTCGGAGGGATCGCCCCCCTCAAACTGGCTTTCCATGCGCTGTTGCTGCCGGTGTCGTTCTTCGGCATCACCGCCAGCTGATAAAGATTCCGGCGATGATTGACCGCAGCAAATATTCCGAGATGAAGCGTCGCCGCGATACGCGCCTGATGCTCGAAGAGTGGTACGGCAAAGCCTTTGCCGACACTGAAATTGCCGCCTACACCTCACCCGGCCGCGAGGTCGGAGAGGTGCTTGATTCGCTGGAGACGAAAATTTTTACCGCCGATGTGCGAAAATTGCTCATCCTCAAGCGCGAATGGGCAGGTATCGCCGGAACGCAAATGGCGGCATTGACCGCGGTGTCTTCATTCAACGCCGGGGTGCTGGAGCTGGAGGTTCGTCACAGCGCTTTTTTGCGCGAGCTCGCCGGCACCGAAGACTTGCTGATTTCCCGGGTCAACGCCGTGTTGGGCCCGGATCAATGCCGGAAAATAACCTTTGCCGCCTCCAGCAACGCGGCTGGTTGGAAACGCAGGAGAACTTGAAAAATGGCTTTGTGGAGTGGCAGATTCAACTCCGATCCGGGCGCTGACGTAATTGCGCTCTCGGAATCAATTTCGTATGACAAACGGCTCTTCCGCGAAGACATCGCGGGCAGCAAAGCCCATGTCAAAATGCTCGCCGCGCAGAAGATCATTCCCGCCGCGACCGCCGAAGCGATCCGCGCCGAACTCGACCGCATCGGAGAACGCATCGCCGCCGGCGACTTCGTCTGCCGCGCCGAACTCGAAGACATCCATATGCACATCGAAAGCGCGCTGATCTCCACCCTCGGCCCGGAAGGCGCCCGGGTTCATACCGGCCGCAGCCGCAACGACCAGGTCAATCTCGATATCCGGCTTTATCTGCGGCGCAAAATCGACGATCTCGCCGAAATGCTCCGCGACTTCCAGCGCGCGCTGGTCGGGCGCGCCGCCGCCGACGCCGACGCGATCATGCCGGGATTCACCCACCTCCAGCACGCTCAGGTGGTGCTTTTTGCCCATCATCTGCTGGCCTACGTCGAGATGCTCGAACGTGACCGCGAGCGGCTGCTTGACTGCCGCAAGCGGCTCAACACGCTCCCCCTCGGCGCCGGGGCGATCGCCGGCACCACGCTGCCGATCAATCGCGAACTGGTCGCCGCCGAACTCGGTTTCGACCGGGTCAGCCGCAACAGCATGGATACCGTCGCCGACCGTGATTTCGCGATCGAGTTGCTCGCCGCACTGGCGATTTTCGGGGTTCACGTGTCGCGTCTCTCCGAGGACATCATTCTTTGGTGTTCGCAGGAATTCGGGTTCGTCGAACTCAACGACGCCTTTTGCACCGGTTCGAGCCTGATGCCGCAGAAGAAGAACCCCGATGTCGCCGAACTCTCGCGCGGCAAAAGCGCGCGGCTCGCCGGCGATTTGATGGCGCTCTTGACCCTCTGCAAAGGCTTGCCGCTCACCTACAACCGCGACCTCCAGGAGGACAAGGAACAGATTTTTGACGCGGTCGACACCGCCGAACTGATCCTCAAAGTCTACCCCTCGATGATCGAAACCATGGCGATCCGGCGCGAACGCATGCGCGAAGCCGCCGCCGATCCGGCGCTGATGGCGACCGACCTGGCGGAGAAGCTGGTCGAGCTCGGGGTGCCTTTTCGCGACGCCCACCACCGGGTCGGGGCGTTCGTCAAGTATTGCCGCGAACGCGACGTTGCTCTCGACCAGGTGCCGGTGTCTGAAATGCGTCTCACCATGCCCGAGGCGACCGATGAATTCCCGTCTTTGTTTTCGCCGGAAAACAGCGTCGCCAAACGCGACATTACCGGCGGCACCGGCTACCGGCAGGTGGCCCGCCAGATCGAATTCTGGCAGCAGGAGCTCGGGGCGGCAAAAAAAACCGAATTTTAATCGATTCGCATTTGCATTCCCGGATATCGGGGTAATATTTCAATCTTAATTTTTCCAGTCGATATTTTTAACCAAAAGAGGGTACGGAACAATGCGAATCAATGTTCTGGATTACTACGACGTCGCGGATTGGGAACTGATCCGCGCTGAAGCGGACCGCCACGAAACTCCGTTCATCGTAGTCAATTTGAATATTATCAAAGCCAAGTACGCCGAGCTCAAAAGACATTTCAAGTTTGCCAATGTCTATTATGCCGTCAAGGCCAATCCGGCCAAGGAAGTGCTTGAGCTGCTGCGTGACCTCGGCTCCAACTTTGACATCGCTTCGATCTACGAACTTGACCGGGTGCTCGCCCTCGGCGTATCCCCTGAACGGATCAGCTACGGCAATACCATCAAAAAAGCGCGCGACATCCGCTATTTTTACGAGCGCGGCGTCCGGCTTTTCGCCACCGACAGCGAAATCGATGTCCGCAACATCGCCAAAGAAGCGCCCGGCTCGCGGGTTTTCTGCCGCATCCTGACCGAAGGTTCGGAGACCGCGGACTGGCCGCTCTCGCGCAAATTCGGCTGCCACCCCGACATGGCGATCGACCTGGTGCTGCTGGCCCGTGAACTCGGGTTGCAGCCCTGCGGCATTTCGTTCCACGTGGGTTCGCAGCAGCGCGACATCGGCGCGTGGGACTCGGCGATCGCCAAAGTCCGCTATATTTTTGACTACCTCAAGGGCGAAGGCGTCAAGCTTAATCTGATCAACATGGGCGGCGGCTTCCCGGCCAGCTACATCTCCAAGACCAATCCGATGGAAGTCTATGCCGAGGAAATCTGCCGTTATCTCCAGGAAGACTTCGGCGACGATTTCCCGGAAATCATCCTCGAACCCGGCCGTTCTCTGGTCGGTGAGGCAGGGGTGCTGGTCTCCGAAGTGGTGCTGGTTTCGCAGAAATCGTCGGTCGGCGTGGACAAATGGGCCTACATCGACGCGGGGAAGTTCAACGGTCTCATTGAGACCTTTGACGAATCGATCCGGTATCCGCTTTATTGCGAAGCGCGCGGCGAGCAGAGCGAAGACTTCATCATCGCCGGGCCGACTTGCGACAGCCAGGACATCATGTACGAGTTCTTCCGCAATCCGCTGCCGGCCTACATCAAGCCCGGCGACCGCATCTACTGGTTCACCGCCGGCGCGTATACTTCCAGTTACTGCGCGGTCGAATTCAACGGCTTCCCGCCGCTCAAAACTTACTTTGTCAAGTGAGTCAGTTGCAAAAGTAATTTGGGATTGATCCGAAAAAGGATGTTTTCCCGCATGATCGTGTAGATTGAGGGGCATACCCCAAGCGGTATGTCCCGAAATCGCTCCCGCTCAGGCGGGGAAACGGACCTTTCGGGCGGCCCAAAGAACTTTTGCAATTGGCTCAAGTAACCGGAATCCGGTTCCGTTCCGACTTTCCCCGGCGGCCGTCAGGCTTGCCGGGGATTGTTTTTTGGCAGGGCGAACCCCGAAAAGCAACCTGAAAAGAACATTTCCGTCACCAAAACCGAAAAAAAAGGGGTGCCGGCGTTTTTTTTTGTAAACCGCGCTTGCATTTGTTTCGGCCCCGGTTATTGTAAGCTCGGAAGGCGGGGCGCAGAGCCCTACCCGCAACAGGACGAAAGGAGTTCATTATGGTTACAGGAATTGTTCTGGTCAACGTCGAACGTCCGATGCTTCGTCAGGTCATCAGTGACATCATGAGTCTTGATGGCGTGTCCGAAGTCTACGCGGTCGCCGGCGAATATGACCTGGTTGTGATGATCCGTGTCGCCACCAATGCCGAACTTGCCGAAATCATCGCCACCCGGATGACCCATGACATCAAGGGCATCATCCACACCAAGACGCTGGTCACGCTGAAGTCCGAATCGAAGTTCGATCTCGAAAAAATCTTCGGGAGGAAGTGACGCGACAAGCGTAACATAAACCCCAAAAAAAAGGGCACGGGAACGATCCCGTGCCTCTTTTGTTTGCAGCGATTGGATTACATCGTCCAGCTGCCGGTTTCCCATTCCAGGAAACTGTAGAAGATGTTGCCGTTGTAAGACAAATTCAGGATCGGGCGCTTTTGGGTATTGTCAACGTGAAAGCAGCAGCGGACCACCGGAAAAGTTGACAGCGCCGCCGAGTAGCGGATCTCCGGAAAGTAGGGGTTCTTGCCGGAGCGGATATCGTCTTCCTTGACTTCATTCCAGCTTTTGGAGCCGTCTGATTTCCAGTAGCAGGGCGACTCGTTGAATTCGTAGAAATAGCTGATCCCCTTGACGTCCGGATTGGGCAAGGTGCCGTATTTGCCGGTGTTGCCGACGCGGTCATAGGCCTGTTCGAATTCAGTCCCGATCCAGGAATTCCACTGGGCGGGCGGAGTGCCGTCGCCGTTGGTATCGCGGGCGCAGCGGTAGATTTTGGCAGTGCTGAGATAGGACGGGTAGAGTGTCGAAATCCACGGCGGCAAGCGGTCGTTGAAGTCGCCGCGGTACTGCGAAATCGCCAGTCCGAACTGGCGCAACTGGCTGACGCAGCTGGTGTCACGGGCCTTCATGCGCGCCTGGTTGAGGGCAGGCAGCAGCATGCCGGCGAGAATGGCGATGATCGCGATCACCACCAGCAGCTCGATCAGGGTAAAGGGTTTTTGCTTCATATTGAATCCTCCTTGAGTTATTTGTTTCATGCCGGCTTCGAATGTTGCGGTCAAATTTCCACGGCCTTGGCCGGAACGTCCTTGGTCACCAGTCCGTGCCGGGTTTTTTCCCAATAGAACGGGTTGGTGAAAAGCTGGATGAAGCCCTTCCACGCGCCCAGCGAAATCATCACCCAGTAGAACGGCATCAGCAGCGCCGCCGGGATCAGATGGTAGAATTTGCGCTTGCAGCAGGCCAGCACCCCGACCCCGATAAAGAAGAAGTTGCTGAAAAAGAGCACGATGCCGGAGAAGAAAAACACCTGTGACAAAAGCGACCAGACCGGACTCTCGGTGGCTCCGACGTAGACCAGCGGCCACGCCCGGAGGACCAGTTTGCCGAGCACGATGCCCTGATAGGTCCGGGGGCCGCTTTCGGGGCCGATCACCAGCTCGGAGATACTTGCCCCGTGGCTTACGCCGTGGATCAGCAACGCTCCGTAGAGAAGCAGAATCAGCCAGAAAATCACGTTGGTCAGCATCATCAGCACGCTGCCGCCGACCGCGAGATAGCCGCCGAAAGCACCCCACAGCCCGAGTTTGCGGATCGTACGCAGCGGATTGCGGTAGTGCACCAGATGGGTCTGGGCGAAGCCCTTGACCCAGCGCGAACGTTGCCGGAGCCAGTTGCCGGGTTCGGAATTGGCCTCTTCCCAGGTGGTTGAATCGACCAGCCGCGTGCGGTATCCGGCTTCGTAAATCCGGATGCCGAGGTCGCAGTCCTCGGTGACGTTGTAGGGGTCCCACGGGCCGATCTGGCGAAGGAGTTCGGTGCGGAAGTGGTTGGAGGTCCCCCCGAGCGGCAGCGGCAGCCGGAACAGCTGCAAACCGGGCAGCATCAGCTCGAAGTTGACCGAGTATTCGACCGTAAAAAGCCGGGTGAGCAAATTGGTCCGGCTGTTGAAGTAATTGAGCTTGGCCTGGACGCAGGCAACACGCCCCGCTTGGTCGCGGCGGAAGACCGCGAGCGCTTTTTTGAGCTGATCCGGCTCGGGAGCGTCTTCGGCGTCGAAGATCACGCAGAATTCGCCGCGCGCGGCGGCCAGTCCGTAGTTGCACACCCGCGGCTTGGTGCGGGGCAAACTGTCGGGGGCGATGATGATTTCGCAGTAATCGGGAATGCCGTGCGCCTTGAGCGCATCAAGCGTTTCGGCGTCGTTGGCTTCGAGCAGCAGTTTGACGTCGAGTTTATCCTTGGGGTAATCGAGCCGGGCGATGCCGGCGAGAAGTTTCCCGACGATGTTGGCTTCGCGGTAAAGCGGCACCAGCACGGTGTAGACGGGGAGCTCCTCCGGCTTCATTGCGTCGAGTTCGGGCTTTTTCACTTTGTCCTCGCCGCAACCGAAAATGGCGAGGATCGAGGCCGAGCCGCGGAACAGCACCGCCGCCGAGTAGAGAAAACCGAGAATCGCGGCCGCGCTGAAAATAAACAGATCCCAGCGGTACTTGAGAAGAAACAGCCAGCCCAGCGCCAGCAGGAGATAAAAATAGCCCTGCGCCGTGCTGACTACCTTGCAGGCACAGCCGTCCGGGTGGCCGGCCGCAAAAGCCTTGGTCAGATAATCATCCGCCGGAGCGGGGGTAATTTTCGCTTTGTCCATGGTAGAGTCGCCTCGGGGTCGATAAATGTTTCATGCTTATAGGTGGTGACGCGCAAAAAGGGAGATTATTTTATCACAAAAAAAGCAATCCGCCGGTTTTTTTTCGAAATACGGAGCTTTTTTGCACAATATCGGCTCCCGGAAGGCGTCTAACTTTGAAAAACGGAGTACGAATGAGAGTTATGCTTTGGTGTCTGGCGGTTTTTGCCGCCATCGGGCTTGCCGCCGCCGAACCGGTCTGGATCGTCAACGCCGACGGCCGCGACGCGAAAATTACCGCCCCCTCCCCGGACGGTATCGTCAGCGCGAGTTTTTCATTTCCCGGCTCGGGCCAGCTATATCTTGAACAGGAGCGCAAAAGTTTCCGCCCAGCGCCCGCTGATTTTGAACGGCGCGAGCTGCTGCTCGACGTCCGGCTGAAAAGCGGCATTGCCCTGCGCGGCACCCTCTTCGTCAAGGACAAGGACGGCTACTGGTTCCGCTCCGACCGCGAATTCACCATCAAAGAGGGCGATTTCCAGACCTGCCGGGTCCGGCTCGACCAGCCCGGCCGCAACCTGATTCCGGTCGGCCACGCCGCAAGCTGGAGCGCCGATTACGCCGTCGGCATTTTCGCGGCCGGAATTTCGGTTTTCAGCGATCAGAAAGGCGAAGCCGAGATCGAGTGCCGCAACCTGCGGTACGAAAACGGCCGGGAAATTCCGGCCCTCGCGGTGCGCGACTGGCAGCTGCCGGCGGCCGGCGAGAAATTCAAGCAACTGGAGAGCCGCTTCCAGCTGACCCGCGAATACTTCAATCCCTTTGACCCCGAGCTGATCGCGGTCGATTTCGAATTCAAAATGCCGTCCGGCGAAATCCGGCGCTATCCCGCCTTTTACGGCCGCGACTTCCAGCGCCGGAAACTGCTGTCGCGCGAGATCGTTTCCCCGGTCGGCGCACCCTATTGGGCGTTCCGCTTCACCCCCCCGGCGGCGGGCGAATACGAACTCCGGATCGTGATCGACGACCGCACCCCGGGGCACGCCGCCAAATACGAATCGCCGTGGCGCAAACTCAAAGTCGGAGACAACCAGGAGCGCGGATTCGTCCGGGTGTCGGAGAAACACCCGTCCTTTTTTGAGTTCTCCAACGGCGAATTCTTTCACCCGGTAACTCTCAATATCCACACCAATATCGACTTGCGGAGCGAATACCGCTTTGAGCTCGGCCACCTGCCGGATCTCGGGACCTACGACTACGACATGTATTTTGAAGCCTGCGGCAAAGCCGGCATCACGGTGGCCGAGGTGTGGATGGCGTCGTGGACTTGCGCCCTCGAATGGGACTCGGCACGCGAATTTTACCACGGCGTCGGCCGTTACAACCTCGCCAATGCCTGGAAACTCGACACCATCCTCAACGCCGCCGGCAAAAACAGCGTCTACTTGAATCTGGTGCTCGACAACCACGGCAAAACCGCGATGGACACCGATCAGGAATGGAACGACAATCCTTACAACGCCAACGCCGAATTCGCTGTCGCCAACGGCGGCTTCCTGCCCGACGCCGGGCTTTTCTTCTCCGACCAAACCGCGATCAAATACGATGCCAAGCGTGCCCGTTACATCGCCGCGCGCTGGGGTGCCGATCCCCGGGTGATGGTGGTCGAGCTGTGGAGCGAGGTCGATCTGGTCTCCGGCTTCAAGGATCGCTACGCCGAGGGTGTCGCCGCCAAATGGCACGCCGATGCCGCCGCCCGCTACCGCAAACAGAGCCAGGCACATCATCTGGTCACCACCCATGTCTGCGGCGACTGGAATCGGAACCTTGCCTATCGCGATATCTTTGAACAACCGGATATCACGCATTGGGCGGGCGATGCCTATCGCAATGTGCAAGTGCATATCGTCGATCAGATGCGCGGACAGGAAGCCAATCTGCGCTTCAACAAACCGGTCTGGATCACCGAATTCGGCGGGTCTTCGCTGGGCGGCGACGGCGGACTGATTCTGGGCGACATTCACGGCGGGATCTGGAGTTCGTTTTTCAAGCGCCAGGCGGGAACGCCGTTTCTGTGGTGGCACGATTTCGTCCACATGTTCAATCATTACCAGCACTATCGCGGGTTCGCCGACTTCATCGCCGGCATCGATTTGCGGGACTGGACGCTGACGATCGGCGAACCGGAGCCGGTGATTTTCGCTCCGGCGTCACCCCCGGCGGTAAACATTGACCGGCCGGTCGATGCGGAAAAGTCGCGGGCGGCCGAACTCTCGCCGTGGCAGCGGCCTTACCTCGCGCCCCGGCTTTTTCCGGAAAACCCGGGGAACCGCATTGAAGCGCTGTCCATCGGCAACCGCAACCGGGTTTACGGCTGGGCTTTCGTCCGCTCGGCGATGTACAGTTATCCGGCTCAGGCCGAACTTTATCCGGAAATCCGCCGGGTGGCGCTGAAGCTCGATTATCCGCTTGATCCGGGAAATTACCGGATTCGCTTTCAGGATCCTCTGAGCGGCAAGGTGCTGCTTGACGAGACCGTTCGCCACGCCGGGGGCGGGATGACGCTGCCGCTTTTCCCCTTCCGGCTCGACATTGCGTTCAAAGTTGAAAAAACGGGAGATTCCGCCGAATGAGACTGGGATTTGTACTGATTTGTTTTGCCGGTCTTTTCGGCCTTTTCGCTGCGGGTGAACCGGCGGCGCCGACGGTTGCGCCGGCTCCGACCCCGGCGTTGACTCCGCTGATGACACCCGCCCCAGAGCCGGCGGTTCCACCGGTCTGGCACAGCGACGGCGCACGTTACCGGCTGGAAATTGAACGCAATCACCCCGAAGCGCCGCAGTACGTTGATTTGCGCCACCTGACACTGCCCGCCAAACTCGACAACGGAGTCCGGGTCTACGACGCCGAAGGAAAGGAAACGCCCTATCAGCTCTATGAAGACTTCACGCTGGCACTGCCGGGCAAAGTCAAGCCGGGTACTTACTACATCTACTTCGGTTACGATGCCAAACAGCCGTTCGACACCTGGGACGAGAAGCTCGGACCGCGGATCGGCAACAACAAGCTCCATATCAAGATCGTCAACAGCAACAGCCTTGCCACCAGCGACGAGGAGTGGCGTCAGCTCCGGCTGCAGAATCTGGAACGCCGTTACGCCCGGAATTATGAGAGCAACGAAAAAATTTACTACCGGCTGTTGCTGGAAAGGCTCCTTGGCGCCACGCTGTTTTCAAAATATCCGGGCGAATTGTGGATGCCGGCCAACAATGTCTACCAGTTGAAACTCTTCGCGATGCGCAAGCCGCAGGAGAAGTTCAAATGCGTCCGGCGCAACTGGCGGTACTGGGCCGGCTATTCGATTCCGTTCTGGTACGAGCCGTTGCAGTTGCGCAACTATTTTTACCGGCTCCAGGGCCCGATGCGCCAGTTCGTCCATTTGCCGCAGTCCTGGCGCAAGGAGATTGAGAAAACCATGGCCGAACCGCCGGGAGTGGCGGAGCGCGATCTTCTGGCGCTTTTTGAGAGTCGCAACGCCCGGGTTCAGGGGGATGCCCTGGTCCGCGAAATCAATCTGCCCAAACGGCCCTTTGACTCCAACGGCAACTATGCGATCCGCTACAACGGGCGGCTGTTGATCGGCGAAGACGGCGAGTACGAATTCGGCACCAACTCCAATTCGCTGATGATCCTGCGCCTGGACGGCAAGGAGCTGATCATTCAGGCCGGCAAACGCAAGCCGTCGGAAATGAAAATCGAAAGCGCCAAAATCCAACTGACCCGGGGCGTCCACGAATTTGAGCTGTTCTATCACAAAAGCAAAGTGACCACCTCGATTTCGGCGCTCTGCCGCAAAGTCGGGGAGGCCGAATACAAACTCCTGTCCGACGAGGATTTTCATCCCGCGGTGCCGGCCGGCATCGTCGCTTGCGTCGCCCACGACGGGACCCGCTATCCGGTGCTGCGCCGCAACGACCGCTACATGCTCCATACCGGCAAACGTGACAAAATTTCGCTTCAGTCGTTCGCCCCGGTGGTTCCGGCGGCGCTCGACTTCAGCTGGCTTTTCGGCGGCGAAACTTTGTCCGGCAGCGACCTGCCGCTTCTGGCGCTTCACGCCGGCAAGGACAATGAACTGGTGCTGAAACCGCAGGATCCGGCTTACGCGCCGGTCAAGATCGTCTGCTACGAAGCCGCCTACAATCCGATTTCGATCGACACCGGACTTTTCCTCAAATTGTGGATGCCGCTCTTTATCTACAACGACGAGGAGCTCGACTGGTTCCGGGAAATCAACTCCAAAATGCCGCTGCCGCTCCACGTCCGGCTGCGGACGATTCCGAGCCGTGAGCAGGACGTTTTCGCAGCCGGCAACGAAGTGATTGCGCTGGCGGCCAAGCCGACCGAGGCGACCGACCGTTTCGCCGAAGACGTAACCGACAAGGCGACCGGGAAACTCGACGGGGAAGAACTTGCCGCCGGCCTGGATGTGGAATTCGAACTCTCGCTTCCCGGCCAGGTATTTGAGCGGCGCAAAGTGCGTTTTTTGCCGGTGGCAGAGCTGCCGAACGACCTTGCGGCGACGCCGGACGGCCTCGCCGACGGCTTCGGCAACCGGATCGTCCCGGTGCTGAAACGCCCGACGCTCCACGATCTGCGGGCGTGGGAGTTGCCGAAAACGGTCGGCAACGCGCTTCAGGGGCCTGGTAAGCTTCTGGTAATCGGCGAAGACTTCGGCGAAGGCGACGCGCGTTTCAGCCGGGTGCTGGCGAAACTGGCGAAGGCGCGCGGACTGGAGCTCGAATTCCTGCCGTGGGCGGCTGACGGGCGCAAATCCGGCAGCAGGTTGCTTGATTCGCTGCCCGAGTTGCTGCCGCTGCTGGATGTCAACACGGCGCATTCGGCGATTGTGATTCCGCCGTCGCGGGGCCGCAATCCGGCCTTGTCGCCGTGGGAAAATGAGCGGATCCTGGCGCTGGTGCTGGAGAAGCTGCGTGCGTCCGGATCGCTGCGTGAGCTGGCGATTGCGACCCCGCTGCCGTCGGTGGACGAAGCGGACGCGGAGCGGGACGAGGAGTTCATCCAGACCTTGCGCCGGTTGAGGCGTGAGTACGGGGCGGAGATGATCGAGCTTGAGATGCGTTTCAAAGCCGATCCCGACTACCGCAAGAGTTACGAATCCGGCGGTCTCCAGAGTTCCTATCCGGTTCAGGCGACTGAACGCGCGGCCGAACTTCTGCTGAAAAACGTGCGTTGAACTTGAAAAACCCCTGATCCGGGATTATAGTAAGAGCTGACTTCGGGATTTTTCCAAGAATCTTGCAGTCAGCATATTATTCGGCCCGGTAGCTCAGAGGATAGAGCAGCTGCCTTCTAAGCAGTTGGTCGTGGGTTCGATTCCCGCCCGGGCTACCAATCGTCCGCCGCCGGCTTAGCTCAGTGGTAGAGCAGTTGATTTGTAATCATCAGGTCATCGGTTCAAATCCGATAGTCGGCTCCAGTTTTATACTCTGCGATCATTCCCGCGAAAGAAAAATTCAAGCAGTAGCCATTCGTTCAGTCAAGCGACAAAGTCGAGCCGGCATCTTGAATCCGAGACGCCATTCTATGTTGATTGGACGGTTGCCGCTATGACTTCGATATTCTGCTGGGCCCAGAAAGCAATATGAACTGCTCTGGCCGCACTTATGCTTGTTTTCTCGTACAAACAACAAAATTATATTCCCCGTTTCTCGGTGAGTTAAGTACCGCTGTCCAGTAGGAGATTCCACGGAGGTGGTGCTCTGTGATTGCCAGTGAAATAAATCATCGCTTATGGCATAATCCAGATACATGGTTGTCGGGGAATAGTGCTTTTCCGCTTTATTAAGAGTAATAAGAAAGCAATCAGTCCTCAACTCGGGGAGGTATTTTACGCCTTCGCGGCACTCAGGTGTGCTACGGAGAGTCCAATTGCCAAGTGCGGCAAGAATTTCATCTCGAGTGTAACTTGCATGCAATTCCAAGGGACAATCGTATGGCAGTTGTGGTCGTTCTGTCACCATATCAGTGCGTTGAAAAAGGTACTTGAGGATATCCAAGAGTTCATCGAAGAATGGGCCATTCGCTTTGAGTCGCTTCAGACTTTCAGACAAAGACGTAATTCCACTATCCTTGCCCCATAATGAAAAATGTAGCATAGTCAATAGGCGTTCTTCCGCAGACGATAATGATTCCACCGGAAGCTGCAAAATCTTTAGCAAAGTCTGAAGTTGGTATGCGGAATTCATATGAAGAATACGCTGCAATCCCTTGGTCAATCGTTTTTCATCAGGGGCGACGAATGCCGATCGCAAATTAGCTTTTTCGCATAACCTGGCAAATGAGTTGCGTTTGTAAATATCATATAGGGCTAAATGATGATAGTCAATAAAGTTCGTCAGCGTCAGCGGCAATCCTGTTTCTTGTTCAAACGTGGCAATTCGGCTAACCAAATGTGTGGTCCGACCGTGATTGATGCTATTGCGAATATTTTCAAGAATGTAGCGTTGAGCTTCTTTTTCTAATTGAATATGACAACCTGCAGGGAGGTGCATAAATCCACTTTCAATCTCGTCAGCCACATTTTTTTCGCTGCTGCCAAGCATCGCCCGGAAACGAGATTCAAAATTGAAGTTTCTGTGAGCATTCCCAACAAAGTCGAGAACTGTCAAGCATTCTTTTTCGTTAAAAAGTCGGAGGCCACGGCCAAGTTGCTGTAGGAATACAGTCAGACTTTCTGTTGGTCGCAAGAATAAAACCGTATCGACAGCTGGAATATCCACCCCTTCGTTGTAGATGTCAACGACGCAAATCAAATTGATATCATAGTTAATTAATCGTTGTTGAATTGAATTTCGTTCTTCTGCAGGACTCGCCGCCGTCAGCAAAGCCGATTTGACGCCATGCTGATTAAAAAAGTGATTCATAAATGCGGCATGCCCTTGTCCCACACAGAAACATAATGCTCGACATTTGTTGATGTTCAGCAGGATTTCGAACATTTTCTGCAAAACCAATTGTGCCCGCTGAATATTGCCATTGTAGAGGTGGTTCAACGAATTGGCGTCATAGTGCCCGGCAGACCAAGCAACTTTGCTAAGGTCAATGGAATCCGTGATGCCAAAGTACTGAAACGGAGCCAACAATTTGCGATTAATGGCGTCCGGTAGTCGAATTTCAGCCGCAATGTGATAGTCAAAGTAGGCCATGACATCCAAGCCGTCATGTCGTTCCGGTGTTGCGGTTAAGGCCAAAAGATAATGCGGGTTGAAATACTGCAAGAGCTTTTGATAACTATCCGAAGCGGAATGATGAAATTCGTCAACCACAATAAAGTCAAAATAATTAGAAGGCAGAATCTTCCATAATCTCTGTGAGTTGAAGCTTTGAATAGATACAAAAAGATGCTCCATTCCCGTTGGATGATAATTACCA
>JBFWIO010000027.1:0-14426 GCA_050255955.1 Victivallaceae bacterium | reverse complement strand
TTGAAATTTTTCGATCAAAATATGTTGCATTGCCGCAATGATTGTGCTATCTTACAAACCGTCTGCACAAAAATGGACTTAAACAGGGAGTGATATGCAAGAGTATTTGGAAATCACGGTAGGGGCGGTACTGGTTTATAACTTCGTGCTGTCAAGGTTTCTCGGTATTTGTCCCTTTCTTGGAGTATCCAAGCGGCTGGATACGGCGCTCGGGATGTCCGGCGCGGTCATCGTGGTGATGACCCTGGCCTCCTTTGCCACCGCCGCCATCTTCAATTATCTTCTGGTCAAGCCGGTCACGATTCCCGGAGTCGGCGTAATCAAGCTGGAGTTTCTCCAGCTTTTGTTATTCATCCTGATCATCGCCGGGCTGGTTCAGCTGGTCGAAATCATGCTCCAGAAGTTGAGCCCCCCGCTCTATCAGGCGCTGGGAATCTTTTTGCCGCTGATCACCACCAACTGCGCAGTGCTCGGAGTGGCTACCATCAATGCCCAAAAGACCTATTCGGTCTGGATGTCCACTGTCAACGGGTTCTTCTCCGGCGTCGGCTTCGCGCTGGCGCTGCTGCTTTTCGCAAGCTTGCGCGAGCGGCTGGAGATGGCCAAGGTGCCGAAGCCCTTTGAGGGCATGGCGATCGCGCTGATCACCGCCGGGATTCTGGCGATGGCTTTCACCGGGTTTTCCGGTCTCTGCTAACGTACCTAAACGCTCAGGAAATCATTTGAGATGGGAACTGCAATCATCGCATTGATCGTGCTGGCGGTCATCGGCGCCATCCTCGGCCTGGTGATCGGCTTTGCCGGCAAGTTGTTCGCGGTCGATACCGACCCGAGAATCGAGAAAGTCACCGAAATGCTCCCCGGCGCCAATTGCGGCGGCTGCGGCAGAGCCGGTTGCGCCGACTTCGCCAAGGCGGTTTGCGCCGGTGAAATCCTGCCCGGCGGTTGCCCGGTAAACGGCATCGAAGCGATCGCCGCGATCGCCGCCTACCTCGGCATCGACGCCGGTTCGGGCGGCAAGAAAGTCGCAGTGATCCTCTGCGGCGGCGACAAATTCCACGCCAAACCGGCGGCGCTCTACAACGGCGTCAGCGACTGCGTTTCGGCCAATCTGATCGGCGGCGGCCCCAAAGGGTGCACCTACGGCTGTCTCGGCCTGGCCAGTTGCTCGCGGGCCTGTCCTTTTAACGCGATCGAGCTCGTCAACGGCCTCGCCGTCGTCCACCCCGAAATCTGTACCGGCTGCGGCAACTGCGTCGCAACTTGCCCCCGCAAGCTGATCAAACTGGTTCCCGCCGCCGTGCCGGTTCATATCTACTGCAACTCGCCGGAAAAAGCGCCGACCAAAAAGAAAGTCTGCTCCGTCCCCTGCATCGGTTGCCGTAAGTGCGCCAAAAACGCCGGCGAGGGCCAGATTGAAGTCAATGGCGCCCTCGCCCGGATCAATTACGCCGACGCCCCCGGCGCCGACATCGTGGAAAAAACCGGCTGTCCCACCGGATGTCTCGCTACGGTTGAAAATCATTGCCGGCAGGAAAAAGCCGCCACGGAGATTGCATTATGACGGTAAAAGCGCAGAAAAAGAAATTTTCCGGCGGCGTCCATCCCCACGACGGGAAACGCCTGTCAAGCGGCGTCTCGCTCAAAAGCGCACCGCTCCTGGAGAAGTATACCGTGATTCTCAACCAGCACATCGGTGCCCCGCCGAAACTGGTGGTCAACTCCGGCGACACCGTCAAAAAAGGCCAGCTGATCGCCGAGGCCGGCGGCTTCGTCTCCGGCAACGTCCACTCCCCCACCAGCGGCACCGTCGGCAAGATCGTTGAAGTCAACGGCCCGATGGGCGTCAATATGCAGGCCGTGGAAATCATTTCCGACGGCCAGGATGAATGGGGCTCCGGCCTTGAACCGATCACCGGCTGGCGCGATGTCGAGCCGGCGATGATCAAGGAACGCATCGCCAAAGCCGGGATTGTGGGAATGGGCGGCGCCGCCTTTCCGACCCACGTCAAGCTTTCGCCGCCGGCGGACAAGAAGATCGACACCATGATCCTCAACGGCGCGGAGTGTGAGCCATACCTCACCGCCGACCACCGGCTGATGCTCGAACGCCCCGAAGCGGTGCTCCGCGGCGCGGCGATGATGGCCCGCATCCTCGATATCAAAAACATTTTCGTCGGCATCGAGAGCAACAAACCCGACGCGATCCGGGTGATGAAGGAAAAAGCCGCCGAATACGGCATCACCGTCGTCCCGCTCCGGGTCCGTTATCCCCAGGGCGGTGAAAAGCAGCTGATCTACGCCGTAACCGGGCGCAAAGTCCCGCAGGCAATGCTCCCGATGGACGCCGGCTGCGTGGTTCACAACGTCGGCACCGCCGCCGCCGTCAGCGACGCGGTGCTCGAGGGCAAACCGTTGATTGAGCGGGTCACCACGGTAACCGGCAAACCGGTGGTCAATCCCGGCAACTGGCTGGTCCGGATCGGAACCCCAATCGCCGAAGTGATCAAACTCGCCGGCGGGGTCAAAAGCACGCCCGGCAAAGTGATTCTCGGCGGACCGATGATGGGTTTCGCCCAGAAGAGTCTGGAAGTTCCGGTGATGAAGAACACCTCCGGCATCCTCCTGCTCGACCGCTCCGAAATCGTCCAGTTCACCTCGGAGCCGTGCATCCGCTGCGGCAAGTGCATCGACAACTGCCCGATGAATCTGCTCTGCGGCATCATCGGCAGCTTCATCGAGAATGAAAAATTTGAAAAAGCCGAAGAGCTTCACGTGATGGACTGCCTCGAATGCGGCGCCTGCGCCTACGACTGTCCGGCGCACCGCCCGCTGGTCCAGCACGTCCGCCGCGCCAAAGCGGAAATCCGCGCCCGCAAAGCCAAAGCAAACCAGAAATAAATCTATAAAATATAAAGAGCAATCATGAGCGAAACCAATAACGCTGAACTCAAAATGCCCAATCCGGAGGAGCTGATCGTCAGCGCCTCGCCGCATATCCACAGCACCCAGGCCCGGATCTGGACGATCATGCTGTGGGTGTTGATCGCACTCGCGCCGGCGGCTTTCGCCGGGGTCTGGTTCTTCGGACTTAATGCGCTGCGGGTGATGGGGCTATGCATCCTCTTCTCGGTCGGCTTCGAAATGGCGTGGTGCAAGATCGAGGGCAAACCCCTCGGCACGGTCAAGGACTTGAGCGCGGTGGTCACCGGCCTCTTGCTGGCGATGAACCTCTCGGCCGGGGTGCCGTGGTGGATTTGTCTCATCGGCGCGTTCATTGCGATCTGCCTCGGCAAACAGGTTTTCGGCGGGCTCGGCAGCAATCCTTTTAACCCCGCGCTGGTGGCCCGGGTGGCGCTGCTGATCGCCTTTCCCAAAATCATGACCAGCTGGGTGCCGACCCGGCAGATGATCGCCGAAGCCAACAGCGAATTTTTCAGCCGCGAAGCGCTCGGCGCAATCCGCTCCGGCAACCTTGACGGCATCACCTGCGCCACCCCGCTCGGCTGGGCGCGCGAAGCGCACAATGTGGCGGTGACCGCCGACACCGGAGCGTGGGAAGCCGGGTTGCAGAAATTCTTTCCGGTGGCAAATGGCGACGCGCTCTGGAACGCCTTTACCGGCAACATCGGCGGCTGTCTCGGCGAAACCTCGGCGCTGGCGCTGCTGATCGGCGGGGTGCTGCTGATCTCGCTCAAGATCATCAAGTGGCAACTGCCGCTCTCCTTCATCGGCACCGTGGCGATTTTCACCGGCATCGTCAACTATTTCGCACCGACGGTCACTCCGGAAGCACTGTTCCACGTGCTCACCGGCGGTCTCTTCCTGGGGGCTTTCTTTATGGCCACCGACATGGTAACGTCGCCGATCACCACCAAGGGCGCGGTGATCTTCGGGATCGGCTGCGGCCTCATCACCTGTCTCATCCGGATCTGGGGCGGCTACCCCGAGGGGGTCAGCTTCTCGATTTTGATCATGAATGCGCTGGTTCCGCTGATCGACCGCTTCGCCAAGAAAATTCCGTTCGGGTACAAAGCGCTGGAAAAGGGAGAAGCCAAATGAAGCTCAAAGAAACATCCAGTCCGGTCGTCCTTGGCATCTTCCTGGCGCTGGTCGGCGCCATCGCCGCACTGATCCTGGCGATGTCCGACAACGTCACCCGCGAACCGATCAAGGCCAACAGCCGCAAAAATATGGTCAAAGCCCTGCGGGACGTGCTGCCGCCCTTCGCCAACCAGCCCGACGGGCAAATCGTCACCGTCCAGTCCGAAGATCAGGTCGAAGTGAAATTCTACGCCGGAAAAGACGAGTCAGGCAAAATCACCGGCATCGCCGCCGAAACCGTCTCCGGCAAAGGCTACGCCGGCAAAATCAAAGTGATGACCGGCTTCTTCCCCGACGGCAAAGTCCGTTCGGTGCTGGTGACCGAGCAGAACGAAACCCCCGGCCTCGGCACGGTGGTCTGCCAGCGCAAGAATGTGGTCAAGCTCAGCGACCTCCTCACAGGGAAAAAAGCCGAAGCGGGCCTGCCCAAAAATCCGATTCTCGACCAGTTCTCCGGCCACAGTGCCGCGCCGGACGACACCTGGAAACGGCCGTGGGCGGTCAAAAAAGACGGCGGCCCGGTCGAATACATGACCGGCGCCACCATCACCAGCCGGGCGGTGACCGAGGCGGTCGATCGCGCCGCCGCGACTTTGCTTGCGCGGCGGGACGAGATTATGCGGAACTTCAACGGGAGTAAATGAATATGAGTTTGGTAAGTGAACTGACCAAGGGAATCTGGAAAGAAAACCCGGTATTGGTGCTGACCCTCGGCATGTGCCCGACGCTGGCGGTGACTTCAAACGCCACCAACGGCATGTTCATGGGCGTGGCGGTCATCTTCGTCCTGTTCTGCAGCAATGTGGTAATCTCGCTGATCCGCGACGTGGTGCCCAAGAAAATCCGCATTCCGGTCTACATCGTGGTAATCGCAACTTTCGTCACCGTGGTCGATCTGATGATGAAGGCCTACGCTCCCGAAGCGATCCAGAAGGCGCTCGGGATCTTCATTCCGCTGATCGTGGTCAACTGCATTGTGCTCGGCCGCGCCGAAGCCTTTGCCTGCAAAAACGGGGTGATCCGGTCGGCTTTTGACGGCGTGGGCATGGGGCTCGGCTTCCTGCTGGCGCTGGTGGCGCTGGGCGGGGTGCGTGAACTCCTGACCAGCGGATCGCTCTTTGAAGTGAAACTGGTCTCGGCGTGGACGATCGACTGTCTCTTGCCGCCGGCGGCGGCGGGCGGGTTCATTCTGCTCGGCTGCTTCATGGCGGCGATGAACAAGCTCAATATGATCAAAGCGATCCGTCGCGGCGGCATTTACGAACCGCCGAAAAACCTCGATTGCCGGAGCTGCCAGATCTGCAATCTCCGCGACGAAGAATAAGCGCCTTGCGCGGCAGCGGGGCTCCCGTGAAATCGGGAGCCTTTTTGCTTGTGCGCGGCTAAGAAACCGGTGATTGCGGCGTCTATAGAGATATAAACCTTTGGGAAAGGCAATAACTTTATGAGCAGAATTTACGGTTTCTTGTTGCTGGCGCTGCTGGCTCCGCTGATTGCGGGCTTTTATTTGAGCGGCGGCCCGGCCGCTCCGCGTGATGAAAAGAAGACCATGTCGCAGGAGGAGGACCTTGCCTGCCGCCGCATCATCCTCAAGCAATTTTCCGGCGCGGTCAAGGCGGCGGAAAGCGACCTGGTAATCACCCGCCATCTGGAAACGCGCTGCGCTGCCGACGCCGACGGCAGACTGATCAGGATCACCCGGCACGAAGTGGTGGCGTCATTCAAAGAATGCTTCTGCCCCGGTGACGAAATCGAATGGCGGAGCGCTTCAGGAAATAATGAAAAGAGCGCGGCGGTGATGGCCGTCTTCAACACCGGAGAGGCCGGCACCGCCCACTTCATGGAACTCCCGGTCGCGCTGCAAGCGCAAGCCCCGGCGAAAGAGTCGTCGCCGCGCCGTTTCACACCGGAAACCTACACTCCGGTCACCCAAGCGGTCAAACTCCCGTCGGAACGGGCGACCATCGCCTTCGACACCTTTTACGCGCTGAAGGAAGACGCAAAACTCTCTTTGCATTGAAGGAAAAGATGTAGATGAAGCAATTTTTTCTGGCAACGGTATTGATCGCATTGATCCTCATTCCGGGTTGGGATTTTTATACATTTTTCATGGAGCGCCGGAATCAGGAAGCACGAGATCGGATAAACGCCCAATCCGACATTATCAGCATTGATTCGGTCGCACTGGCCATGAAACAGCACAATCGCTACATTGCGCCCTATCAGCTTTACCTCTCTGATGAAGTTGATATTAGACACTTCATCTCCCAAAAGGATCGGGAATCACGCGAATTCGTCAATAAATGGCTGCAAAACAAGCACGATCAAAAAATCCCCGAAAACATCTTCAACACCTTATGCGTGCTGAAAATCGATTACGACGCAAACCGAAGCGAAGTCACCATCCGAAGTCAAGCCGTTCCCGGCCGGTTGAAAACAATAATTCTCAAAAAAGATTCGGTCAAGCCGAATTGAGGGCATGAGTATGAATATGCCAAAACTGGCAATCGCATCCGGAGTTTTAATTGCAATCGCCTTTGTCATGGGAAGTTCGGTGACAAAATCGCCTGACCGCAACAACGACGAATACCCTTTGGATTTCAAAATCTCACAAAACGGAGTCATTTCTTTCTATGCCAATTACCCGGCCGGAGAGTCAATCCTAATTGCGGATTGCATGCTTGACGAAACTTTGACCTGGGCGCTGACAGTAAGAGAGTTTAATTCGGAAAAAGGCAACAATGCAGAGCTTTTTTATCGGGCGTTAAGTGATTTCATTCCCAAAGTGGAGCGTTTTCTGGCCAGGCATTGCTACCGCAGCGCGCCGATCACATTCATTCGTTTCACATCAGCGAACATTGGACTTGACGTCCCGAAAGCATTTTCAGCATCAAAAGAACTGGAAACGATTGATCATTGGGGTCAGGAGAGAATTGACGTGTCTCTTTTGCGCAAAAACCTATGGGCAAATGGCATCAAAATGTTTTATCCTTTTATTGAATATCGTTCAGAAGAAAACGATTTCAGGATATCAATCACGCGAATCGACATTCAGGATACCTTATATCAAAAAGATGGCATTGTGCCTTGGTGAACCACGAGGTAACGCATGAAGTTATCAAAACTTGAACTCGATCTCAATAAAAAACTCTCGATCACGCAAGTTGTCGTGATTTTGCTTATTGCAATGATCCTTGCCGGTATGATGTTCACCTTTGCAAACAAAGTCAGCTATGACCGCAGGAGGCTTGCCGCCGTCAATATGCGGGGGCATTTGAAGCAGCTTTGCATCTATGCCGACGATTATGTGCGCACAACCGGCTCGCTGCCCTCTGAAAAAACGCTCCGGGCGCATGACCGGACTCTGCGCATCGGACCATCGCCGGAACTCTTGCTGCGGTATTTTCCGAACCTCAAACAAAAAAATCTATATTTGATTCTGCTGACCGATGAAAAAACCGGATTGTCGGTTGCAAGCGAACCGTTTTGAACACTGTTTCTATTCGGCGGCTGAGGTCATCCCTGAGACTTCACCGAATCGGCGGCGGTATTGCGGCGTTTCCCGGCGTGATGTCGCGCCGGAAAGAGGCGTTTCGCCGAAACGATCCCGAGATATGCGGCGAGCAAGCCGAGGATATTGGTCGCGCCGATGTAGCAGATGCCGGTGAGGAATTGATCCCCGGCGAACAGCTGGTGGACGACAAGCGAGTAGGCCGAAAAGGTGGTGAAGCCTCCCAAGAAGCCGACCAGACACACCGCTTCGTACCGGCTCCAGCGGCTGAGCCGGGTGCGGAAGATCACAAAGACGAAACCGGCGAGAAACGCCCCGAGGAGATTGACGGCAAAGGTGCCGACCGGAAGCGCGCCGAAATACGACGAGCAAAACAGCACCGCCCCGTAGCGGGAGATCGCCCCGACCGCCCCCAGACAGAGCACCATGATCAAGCGTTTCACCGTTGCCGCTCCTTCCCTTTTTCCCTCACCAGCACCAGTGGCCGCCGAGCGCCACCCCGGCGTAAACCGCGACCAGGCCGGTCACATTCATGACCGTGATATTCAAGAAGCCCTTGGCGAATTTCCCGTGCATCAGCATCCGCATCGATTCCAGCGCGTAGGTCGAAAAAGTGGTAAAAGCGCCGATGAATCCGACCAGAATCAGCGGCAGAAACGTATCGTCCCCGATAAATTGCTGCCGGGCCTCCATATAAATCAGCCCGGCGAGAAACGAGCCGAGCACATTGACCAGCAGCGTTCCATACGGAAAGCCGGGAAAACGGTGGTTGAGATAACGCATCGCGACAAAGCGGAATCCGGTTCCCAGTCCCCCGCCCAAAGCGATCAAAAGCAGAATTTTCATCATCGATATTCTTTTTATAACACTTGCGCCGTACAGAAATCATACTATAGACTCTCACGGAGCTAAAATCAACCCGCCGCCGGTTCAACTGATCGCATAACGCCGCCGGTAGGCGGTGGGGGTCATCCCGGAGAGTTCGCGAAAACGGCGGCTGAAGTAAAAAGGATCGTCGAAACCGAGCTGTTTCGCCACTTTGGCAATCGCCGGTTCGCGGACCGCGAGCAGTTCGATCGCGCGCTGATACCAGCGCTGGTCGAGGTATTCCTTTGGCGACATTCCGGTTTGGGCCTGGAAGCGGCGCCGGAAGTAGTTTTCGCTCCAGTTGCAGTATTCCGCCATTTCGGCGACCGTCCAGGCGCGGCCGGACTGCTGGAGCTCCTGCAACAAGCCGTTGATCCGGCCGTGGGCGGCCCCCTCCCCCTCGGCGGCGCGGCAGAGATCGAGCAGCAGTGTCAACAGCAGCGCGTGGGCTTCGAGCTGATCCCCCAGCGTGGCCTTGCGCAAGGCCCGGATTACCGGCAGAAGCCGCCGTTCTTTGCCGCCATGGATGATGCCGCTATGCAACATTCCGGTGCGCAGCAAAGTCTGCGCCACCGGCCCGTCAAAAGTTACCGAGTCCTCGGTGAAACGCTCGATCCGCCGTCCGTAATAATGGGGATAGCCCGGCGTCACTATGATCCAGTCGCCGACTCGCAGCGGCACCGGTTCGCCGTTGGTCGCCGGATCAAACCAGATGCCGTCGCCGCCGATGATCTGGGTCACGCAGCAGTAGGGAAAAGTCCGGAGTTTGATCGGAGAAAGCGGCAACCGCGAAGTGACGTTCTCAAAAAAACTGAACATTTTCAGGCCGCATTTGGCCACCTCCCCGGCAATTGAGGAGGGCGTCGGCACCATCCGGATTTCTCCGGCGTCAAGCGTTCTTTTTTCCATGATTGAGGGTGGAAAAGTCCATTTTCTTTTGGTACTTCGGAGGTTAATGTAATCACAAAGCGCAACAATGCAAGCAACCCGGCCGGAAAAATCGGGTGAAGATTTCCCCCGTTCGCCGGAACGCCGAAAGGAAACAAGATGCGTACGCCCGATTTTGAGCAGATTTTGAAAATTCTCCGCCGCGAAGAGCCCGACCGACCGACCATTTTTGAATTCGCCCTCAACGACGAACTGATGGCCGACAACACCGGCAAAGCGCCCGACTACCTCGACTTCGCGGGCCGGGCGCAAGCCTTTGCCCGGCTCGGGTACGACTACGCCACCGTCGGCTTCGGCAAATTTTTTGAGATCAAAGCCCCCGAGCGGCAGGCGAGCTACTCCGCCAACGACACCGTAACCATCCCCGACCGGGCGGGTTTCGAGACCTACCGCTGGCCCGATCCCGACAAGCTTTCATATCAATGGCTCGATCAGGCCGCCGGAGCGCTTGCCGCCAACCAGAAATGGATTCCGGTCGGTCCCGGCGGGGTATTGGAGAATGTCTTGGCGCTGATGGGTTTCGACAACCTCTGCTTTGCCCTCGCCGACGATCCGGAGCTGGTGAAGAACATCGCCGATGAAGTCGGTTCGCGACTCCTCCGTTATTATCAGCGGGTGCTCGAATACGACACGGTCGGGGCCTGTTTCGTCAACGACGACTGGGGCTTCTGCTCGCAGCCGATGCTGCCCCCGGACGTGATGCGCAAGTTAATCGTCCCCTGGCACCGCCAGATGGTCGAGTGCATCCACACCGCCGGGCGCCCGGCGATCCTCCATTCCTGCGGCAACCTCGAATCGCTGATGGAGGACATCATCACCGTCTGCCGCTTTGACGGCAAGCACTCGTTTGAAGACAAAATCCTGCCGGTCGAGCAAGCCTACGAGCAATTCCACGACCGCATCGCGATCATGGGCGGGATCGACCTCGACTTCCTCTGCCGCGCCAAGCCGGAAGCAGTCTATCAACGTTCAAAGGAGATGCTCGAACGAAGCCGGGGCCGCGGCGGCTTCGCCCTCGGCTCGGGGAACAGCATTCCCTACTACGTCCCCGCCGCGAACTACCGCGCGATGTGCCGCGCCGCATTGGCGTAATTTCAGCGCAGTTTCTCCATCTCGGCGCGGGCGGCGGCGACGTCGCCGGCGCTGGCGCGGATGATTTCGGCAACCTTGTGATAGCCGAGAAGCGGGACGAATTTGGCGGCAAAAGCATAGGAGCCGTCAAGCAGCTCGGCGCAGCGCCCGGGACAAGCCGCGACACCGTCAATACCGCGCTCGCGGAAAAGGCGGACGGCGGCAAGCAGGAGCGACAGACTCTCCAGCAGCGAATCGGCGATCAACGGGAGAAAGGCGTTGAGCTCAAATTCCCCCGCCGCCGCCGCCATGGTGATCGCGCCGTCATTGGCGATCACCCGGAACGCCGCCTGAGTCGCCATCTCCGGGATCACCGGATTGACCTTGCCGGGCATGATGGTGCTGCCGGCCTGGAGTTCGGCGAGACGGATTTCACCGAGCCCGCCCTTCGGCCCCGAATTCATGCGGCGGAGGTCGCCGGAAATTTTGCAGAGGTTGACCGCAAGCGCCTTCAAGAGGCCCGAGACTTCGACGAAAACATCGTTGTTCTGGGTGAGATCCATCGGATACTCGGCGCGCGCAAGCCCGATCCCGGTCTGTTCGCGCAGAAGCTCGGTGACCCGGAACACATATTTTTTGTCGGCATTGGTGCCGGTGCCGACCGCGGTGCCGCCGAGATTGGTCTGGCGGAGCCGTTCCTCGACCTTGTAGAGCCGCCAGCGGTCGCGGCCGATCGCCTGGGCGAAAGCGCCGAACTCTTCGCCGAGGGTGATCGGCACCGCGTCCATCCACTCGGTCCGCCCGAGTTTGGCGACGGCGGCAAAGGCATTTTCCTTGCGTTGCAAACTCTCCTGAAGTCTGGCGCATTCTTCGCTCAAGCGCCGCAGCAGCCGGATCGATGCGATGCGAAGCGCGGTGGGGTAGACGTCGTTGGTGGACTGGCCGCGATTGATCATGTCGAGGGGATCGATCCGGCGGTAATTGCCGGGTTTGTCGCCAAGGATTTGGAGCGTCAGATTGGCGATGACTTCATTGACGTTCATGTGAAGCGAAGTCCCCGCTCCGCCCTGAAGCGCGTCCACCGGAAAAGCGTCGCGCGCCTCCCCCGCCGCAATCCGGTCGCAGGCCGCCGCCGCCGCTTCCCAGAGCGGACGCCGGGCAAGATCGGTCTCAAGGTCGCGATACGCGCTCATTGCCGCCTTTTTGACCGCAGCCATGGCGAGGATCAGCTCCGGATGAACTGGACGGAAGCCGAGTTCGAAATTCGCCGCCGCCCGCGCGGTCTGGATGCCGTAGAGGCAATCCGCCGGCAGTTCGACTGCGCCGAGGGAGTCTTCTTCGATCCGGGTAACGGACATCTTACTCCTCCAGCAGCGCCAGCAATTCGGGGAACGGCTGGAGCGTGCGTTTGAGAATTCCCTGCATATAGGCGATGGCGATGCCGTAGTTGGTCATCGGAATTTGCTGTTCATCGGCGATACGGCGGCGATAGCGCATTTCGCGCTCGTTGAGCATGCACCCGCCGCAGTGAACGATCAGCCGGCAGGGTGCAAGGTCGGTGGGAAAATCGACACCGGAGGCGAACTCAAAAACCGGCTCGACGCCGGTGTACTGGCGAATCCAGCGCGGCAGTTTGACCGTCCCGATGTCGTCGCACTGGCGGTGATGGGTGCACCCCTCGACGATCAGGATGCGGTCGCCGGTCCGGATGGCGTCGAGCATTGCCGCTCCCCCGACCGCCGGAGCCAGCACGCCTTTGTAACGCGCCATCAAAATCGAGAACGAAGTGAGCCACACATCGGGCGGAGTGTCGGCGGCGGCTTTGGCAAAGACCTGGCTGTCGGTGATCACCATTTTCGGCTTTTTGCCGAGGGTGGCGAGGACGTCGCGCAATTCGTGCTCTTTGACCACGATGGCGACGGCGTCGGCTTCGAGGAGGTCGCGAATGGTCTGCTGCTGGGGGAGGATCAGCCGCCCCTTGGGCGCGGCCTTGTCGATCGGGGTCACCAGAACCACGAAGTCAGAGGGGGAAACCAGATCGCCGACGATGCGGAGCTTGGATTCTTCGGTCGAGCCGAGTTCGCCGATCCGCTTTTTGAGTTCATCGATCCCGGCTTTGGTGACGGCACTCACGTAGAGCGAACCCGCTTCGGGTCGGGCGGGGGTGGCGGGCAGCAGATCGGCTTTGTTGTAGACGATCAGATGGTTGACGTTTTTGCGGTGAAATTCGGCGAGGAGTTCGCGGTCGGCGGCGGCGAGGCCGCAAGCGGCATCGACCACCAGCAGCGCGACGTCGATGCGGTTGAGCACCTGCCGGGTTTTGGCGACCCGTTTGGCGCCGAGTTCGCCCTCGTCGTCGATGCCGGGGGTATCGACGATGACCACGGGGCCGAGGGGAAGCAGCTCCATCGCCTTGGAAACCGGATCGGTGGTGGTGCCCTTGACTTCGGAAACGATGGCCAATTCCTGCCCTGTCACCGCATTGACCACGCTCGACTTCCCGGCATTGCGGCGCCCGAAAAAGCCGATATGCACCCGGTTCGCCGCCGGCACCGCATTGAGATCAGACATGTTCGCTCCTCGATCAAATTTCAGTACGATTTTTTAGCACCGGCAGCAGAGCTGAGCGCCCCCAAAAAGTGCCGGACGGACGGAACCAACCCTATTTTTTCCCCGCAACCGCAGCGGCGGCGGCGCTTTCCGGCTTCTTGCCAAACACCAATCCGCGAGTATTTTCGGCGGTGACACGGGCCGGTACGCCCATCGCAATCACTTTGTCCGGAATGTTTTTCGTAACCACCGCGCCCATGCCGATAATCGTTCTTTCGCCAATCGACACGCCCTCTTTGACCATGGCTCCGGTACCGATATACGTCCTCTTTCCCACGGTGACATTTCCAGAAAGATTGACATTCGGCGATAATACGCTATCCGCGTCAATGCCGGTATCGTGTCCGACATAAACGTTGACATTGACATAAACGTTTTCGCCGACCATGGTATTGCACGAGATAAAACAGCCATAGGACACCACGGTTCCCGATCCGATTTGAGCTTTGCTGCCGATAACCGCCGACGGATGAATTACGGAGCAAAGTTCAAACCCGCGTTTTTTGACTTTGTCGGCGAGAGCACTCCTGATTTCCGGTTCGCCGTTGCCGATCACCACCACTGCGCCGGCGGCTGAATACCGGTCGCAAAATTCATCGAATGACCACACCCGGACATCATTGACCGTCCGCGCTGAAAGGTATTCCGCATCGACCACGAAAATAATTTCCGACCATTGTTTGTTTACCGCATTCGATGCGTTGGCGTGATCAAGAATTTCGCGTCCGAGTCCTCCGGTTCCGTATATGGCGAGTGTTTTCAAAACTTATCCTTTCATCATTACTCCTGCAACTCTCAGCAAATCATCAAACGCCGGGGAAAAAGGTGTTCCTTTGGTCAATCCGCCGGCCTTGCAGTGGAGCTGTCCGGCCGGCTTTTCGGAATCAGTTGCCCCGCGGGAAACGCAAGGATCTGATCACGCAATCCTGCTCCTCCTCCCGGAGTTCCGCGAACATCGGCAAACAGAGCACCTCCCGGGCGACATTCGTCGCCACCGGCAAATTGGCGGCCGAGGCCGAAGGCAATCCCTGATAGACGGGAAATTCGCTGCAAAGAGGATAAAAATAACGGCGCGACATGATGTTTTCGGCCCGGAGCTTTTCATAAAGCTGATCCCGGGTCATGCCGAACTTCCGCGCATTGATCATGACCGGAAAATAAGCGTAGTTATGCTGAACGCCGGGCAGGTCGGAAAGCATGGTAAGGCCGGGAACATCCTTCAACGCGTCCCGGTAACGTTCGGCGACTTTTTGCCGTTTCCTGATTTCACCGTCAACCTTTGTCAATTGAAGCAGACCGAAAGCGGCGCGAAATT
>JBFWIO010000026.1:0-14633 GCA_050255955.1 Victivallaceae bacterium | reverse complement strand
ACTCGTTCCGCCTCTCTGAGCTGGGGCTTCGCCCGGAGCGGGAACGGTGAGGTTTCACCTCACACTCCACAAGAGGGCTCCGCGCCCTCTTGACTCTGCGCAAGGGCGCGGCCCTTGACCGGGGTACGTTGGACGTCGCCCCTGGCCTCCCGCGACAACGGAGCGGTGATAGTCAGAGCCGCAGTGCGGCCGCAAGGGCGCGGCCCTTGACCGGGGTACCGGCGCTTTGGCACGCAGGGCGGCCGCTTGACCGGGGTATTTTTGATTAGTACAAACAAACGTAAAACCTCAAACACCTGAACAGGGAGGAAGAGATGGCGTTTCTCGACGACAATTATTTGATGCTGACCGCAACCGGACGAAAGATCTTCCAGAAGATCAAAGACCTTCCGGTCATCGACCCGCACAACCACGCCAACGTGGGCGAAATTGCCGCCAACGACAACTACCTTGACGTCTGGCAGCTTTTTGCCGCCACCGACCACTACGTCTGGGAAGTGATGCGCAAACGCGGCGTGCCCGAAGAATACATCACCGGCGACCGCTCCAATCACGAGAAATTCCTCAAACTCGCCGAAGTCTTCCCGAAAATCGCCGGCAACCCGGTCTATGAGTGGATCCACCTCGACCTGCGCCGCTGTTTCGGCATTGATCTCCTGCTCTCCGCCTCGACCGGCGAAACCATCTGGCACGAAGCCAACGCCGCGCTGGCACGGCCCGGGGCAAAACCGCTCGCCTTGCTCAAGGATACCCTCAAAGTGGAAGTGATGTGCTCCACCGATGACCCGGCGGATAAACTTGATCTGCATGACGAGGTCAATCGCAAAGCCGGACGCACTCTGCTGCGCCCGACCTGGCGGCCGGACAAGGCGATGAACATCCATCAGGTCACCTGGAACGCCTACATCGACCGGCTGGAGGAGCGCTTCGAGCTCAAAATCCGCACCTTCTCCGATCTTTTGACCACGCTCAAGCAATCGCACGACTACTTCGCCGACCACGGCTGCCGGGCGAGCGATCACGGCGTGGAAGTGCCTTACGGAGAAATCTGCTCCTTTGACGAAGCCGACGCGATTTTCCGCCGGGCGCGCGACGGAGAGACGCTTTCGGCCCGTGAAGTGGCGGCGTACAAAGGGTGTTTCCTGCTTGAAGTCGCGGCGCTCGACGCGGCCAAAAACTGGGTGTTCCAGCTTCACTCGGGAGCGGTTCGGGATGTCCGCGACTCGCTCTTTGACAATCTCGGACCGGATGTCGGCGGCGACGTTTCAGACAATTTCCAAAACCTGATGCCCGGCTTGCGCCGATTGCTCAACCGTTTTGACGACAGTTTGAAGATCGTGCTCTATTGCCTCGACCCAGGTCATCAACCGACGCTGGCGACGATGGCGCGGGCGTTCGGCGAACGGGTGCGGCTGGGTTCCGCGTGGTGGCTTTGCGACACCCCGATCGGAATGCGGCGGCAGCTCGAATACATCGGCTCGGTGGACTTGTTAAGCTGTTTCGCCGGAATGGTGTCGGATTCGCGCAAACTCCTGTCCTATGGCTCGCGCTTCGAAATGTTCCGGCGGGTGCTTTCGGACGTCCTCGGCGAAATGGTCGAACGCGGTCAGATGCCGCTCGAAGTCGCCGAGGAACTCGCCGCCGACATGTGCTACGGCGAAGTCAAGAAGTTCTTCGGGTTTTGAGTTCAGGCTGAGTTCGCGGAGGCGCGGAGCGGGCAAGGTGAGAGGAAGTCTCACCGTTCCGTGCCCATTGTGTCTCCGTGCCTCCGTGCGAAACCGTCTCCCGGTATCCCGAGACCGACGGTCGGCCTGCTTCGCTCGATGTCGTTCGCCGGTCACTTCGTGACTCGGCTGCCGACCTCGCTTTCGCAGAGTGGTGTCGGCTCCGCCGACTTTGGGGGGAGCGCTTAGCTTAGCTTCGCTCGCGTGGATCGCGAGCGACCAGCGTTTCGCCGCTGGACCACGCCCCCGTACGACGGGGGGCGGGATTGGGCGCTTCGCGCTTTTTTTTTGAGCCTGCGGCGCTTTTTTTCTTTTTTTGAGCCTGCGACGCTTTTTTTCTTTTTTTGAGCCTGCGGCGCTTTTTTATTTCAGCAGCGCACGGCCCCTTTGATAAAGCCATCTCGATGCTGCTCCATGTCAATCTGCGCCCGGTCAAAATCCTCCATCTCGTAAATATGACGCGTCACCCCGGTAAACTTCCAGATCCCGCGCGACAGCAACATCAAACAGCGCTCACAAAGCGTCGCCTCATACCCGATCCGACGTTCATGGCAGTTAATCGAAGTCAGCGCCTTGATGTTCCACAGCTTGTAATCCACCGTCCGAAAACCGTCGTTGTGGTAACCGCCGATCCCCAGCCGGCCATGCGCGCAAACCATGTCGCCGGCCAGCCGCAACCCCTCCTCCGTCCCGGTAAACTCCATCACATTGGGAAAACCGATGCCGAAAATATCAGCCTTGTGCCCGTCACGGCGCAGATCGGGCACTCCCCAGGTCTGCCAGTCAAGCACGTAGCCAAGCGGAAGTTCGCCGGGGGCGTAAGCTTCGGTCGCACCAAACCTGAGCGCATTGGCCCGCGCCTCGGGACGCGGATCGACCGCCACAATGTCGCCGTAGCCCATCGCCTTGAATAGCGAAATCATCCCGAGCCCCATATACCCCGCGCCGACCACCGCCACCGGGTCGCCGAGCGTCACCGGAGCCATCTTCACTGCCGCGCTGAGGAGACAGGCCAGAGGTTCGGCAATCGCATCCTCGTCGGCGAGATTGTCGGGAACGTGAAAGGCCTTGGCGGGTTCCATCACGATATACTCTTTGTAACCGCCGCCGCCGAGGCCGCTTACCCGGTCGCCGACCTTGAAACCGGTGACCTTGCTCCCGATCTTCGCCACCACCCCGACCGACTCGTGGCCGAACGTTTCGCCGGACTTCGCCACTTTCCACGGATAAAGTTCGGAGTGACACATCCCGGTCAAAGTGACTTTGACCAGCAGTTGTTCATCGGCGATCTCCGGTACCGGCACGTCGATGATTTGACTCTTCCCCGGACCGACCATAACGATTTGTCTCATCGTGACTCCTCCTTGATGTTGATTTCGATTCTGATATATACTATATTATATCGAAAACAATTCATCTCGGCTAAATCGATCAAAAAACTATGCGTAATCGCTCAAAAATCATACCGCCGGCAGAAATCGAGAAGCTTGAACACATCGAGGTCGATCCGGCTTTTCCGGTCAGCGAAGCAAGTTACAATTTCCGCGACGAGCACACCGCGGTCGAGCCGCATCTGCATGATCTGCTCGAACTCGGGTTCTGTTACGAGGGTTCGGGGGTGTTCCTGATCGGAGACAAGGTGTTGCCGTTCCAAACCGGAGACGCAGTGGTGATCAACACCCGCGAAGTCCATCTGGCGCGGGGCAATCCGGGGGGACGGACCAAGTGGGGATGGATCTACCTCGACCCGCTGCGGCTCCTCGCCGATATTCCCGAGAGCTGCGGCGGCAGCGTCAAGCTCTCACGTTACTGCGGCGCGGCGTTCCGCAACCTCCTCAGCGGCGCGAACCACCCCGAAATCACCGGGTGCATCCGGCGGATCCTCGCCGAATGCACGGCCAAGACACCGGATTACCGGCCGATGGTGCGAAGTCTGGTCTGGCAGCTGATGCTGATGCTCGGCCGTTATCACGCCGGAAGCGGCGCAAACGCCGATTCCGATACGCCCGGCGATTATGCCGAAGTCGAGCGTCTGGTGCCTGCGCTCAACGCGATCGCCGCCAACTTCCAGCACGAAATGCCGGTGCGCCGGCTCGCCCGGCTCTGCTTCATGAGCGACTCCAACTTTCGCAAGTGTTTCCAGCGGGCGATGGGGTGTGCGCCGAAGCACTATCTCCGCAAAATCCGGCTCGACGCCGCGGCGGCGCTGCTCGGCAATTCGGAGCTCCCGGTCCTGGAGATCGCCGGATGCTGCGGGTTTCACAACATCTCGAACTTCAACCGCCAGTTCCGCGCCGCCCACGGCTGTTCGCCGCGCGAATTCCGCGACCGGCGCTCAGTGGGTGAATGAAAAACGTCCGGCGGCGGCGCGGTCTCCGTCTCCGGCCAGCAGTTCGCGGTAGTTCGCCGCGACTTTTCGAAACGCCTCGGCATAGCGGTCGATCACCGGCCGGTCGAATTTGCGGAAGTGGGGAATCCAGATCGTCCGTGCATTGGCGGCGGCGGCCACCGGGAGTTCGCCGGTCGCGGCTTTGGGGTCGCTCGGGTCAAAGACTTGCGCCGTCGGCTTGCCGTGTCCGTAAATATCGACCGAATAGAAGAGTTCGCAGCGGTGAAGAGCCGCGTTGCAGCCGGGCATGGCTTTGCCGCACTCGGCGCGGAGCGCGTCGCTGAACCGTTTGACCGACAGTCCGTCAAAGACTTCTGGCGCGTAGTGCATGTGGGGCGCGTACCAGCCGCCCTTGGTGCTTGCCGTGAATTTGGGATAGTGATTGGTCAGGGCCGGAATGTCGGCGATGGCGGCGACGAAATACTTCATCGCGCGGTCGATTTCGGCGATCTCGGCAGGGTATTTCTTCAACTGCTCAAGCCCGATCGCCGAGGCCATCTGGTTGAGACGGTACTTGAAGCCTCCCCACGGCAGCGGCCCGATTTCCGGGGCGGGACGGTATTGGGCGGGAATCTTGCCGAGCCGTTCGTAGTGGCCGAAACGAATCGCTTTGGCCCAGAGTTCGGTCGAATCGGTGTTTAGAATGCCCCCCTCGCCGATCGCAAAGGATTTGCCGCTCATCAGCGACGAGGCGGCAATGTCGCCGAAAGTCCCGACCAGTTTACCCTTGTAAAGTGCCCCCTGGGCGTGCGAAACATCCTCGATCACCGCGACGCCGTGCTTGCGGGCGACCGCCAGGATGGGCTCCATGTCGGCGGGATGGGCGAGATAGTGGACCACCACCACCGCCCGGGTGCGCGGCGTGATGTGAGCTTCAAAGCTCGCCGGGTCGAGGCAGAGTGTGTCGGGCTCGATGTCGGCGAAAACCACCCGCGCGCCCAGATTCAGCGCCGGAACCGCGCTCGCCCAATAGGTGATCGAGGGACAGATCACCTCGGTTCCCGGCCCGACTCCGACCGCGTACATCGCACTGTGGAGCGCGGCGGTGCCGTTGGGGTGGGCGAGGGCATGTTTGGCCCCGTGCCAGGCGGCCCAGCCGCGCTCGAATTCCTCGGTGATGCCGGTCTGCGACATCGAACCGTCGCGAAGCACGTTCAAGACCGATTGTTCCATCGCTTCATTGACGATCGGCCACTGAAAACAGGGCGTTTCGTGACTTTTTTGCTGCTCCTCCGGAGAAAACACCGGAGAGCCTCCCAGCAGGGCAAGCTGACTCATGTTGCGTTCCTTTTTATAAATTCAAAAGCCGAATGGCGTTCCGGTGCGTGACTTTGGCAAAAACCTCGCCGGTGATCACCCCGCCGTCACGAAGGCGGTGGAGAAGGTCGATCAGATTGCGGCAAAAGGGTCGCTCTTCGGCACTGCAGATATCGAGCCCGAAGAGCACCCGGTCGGCGAATTCGGTGAGAAATTTACCGGCATAAACTTCGTCGCGGAGCAACGCATTGGCCCCGCTCCCGGCGGAGAGATCGCAGTAGAGATTGGGGCGTTTGCGCATGATTTTGGGCAACGCGCCTTCGCGTTTGACCGGCCCGGCGGGGTAGCCGGTGCGGTCATAGACCGTGTCGAGCTCGGCGATCTCCGCCCAGAATGGCATCGAGTGACCGAGAATCCTGAGCCCGGGAAAGCGCAGGAGGACTTCGTCGAGCCCCGGCAGCCCGGCCTGATCGACGATCCCGTAGCAGCCCCCCTCGCGGTGGCCGAGGTGAATCGTCACCGGCAATTCGACCTCCTCCGCCGCGCGGAACAAGTTGAGCATATAGGGGTCAAAAAAACTCATATTGGCGGTAACTTCACCGATCCCTTTGCAACCCGCCTCCTTGTAAAGCTCGAGCACTTTCTCCAGCGGCGCGGCGGGGTCGTTGTTCAACGCCCGGGGGTGGACGTTGCAGAAAGGAATGAACCGGTCAGGATGGGCCGCCGCCGCTTCAAGGATATCCTCGACCGGTTGCGGCGAATAGAATTCCGGGCCGAGAAGCACCTGCAGAACCCCCTTGTCGACGCCGAGCCGGTCGTAAGCGGCGAGCAAATCGTCCGGGGTCGGCCACGGCGCGCGGCCGGGCAACTGCAAAAAAGGCTTGCGGTAAATGTGAGCGTGAATATCGATCAGCATGGCACGGTCCTTTCCGATCAAAAAACTTTCGTTGCCAATAGTATAGACCGGAAGCCGCATTCCGGCAACAATTTTTGCCGCATTTGCCGCCGGATCGGCAAAAGTCCTTGATTTATGACAAAAAGAGTGTATTTTTTATGTCATTGTCATAATTGGTCATCCCGGAGTCAAGTCATGATCCATCCCGCCACCGCCGCCGCGCTCGAGAAAGCCATCAGGCTGATCGGCGAGGGCAAACTTGGATGCGACGGCTATCTGCCGCCGCTCCGCCGCCTCGCCGACGAGCTTGAAATCGGCCGCGGAGCGGCACCGTCGCTGCTGCGGGAACTTGCCGCGCGCGGCCTGATCGACCGCGCTTGCGGGCGGCACATCCGGCTGGTGGCCGCGCCGCCCGAGCCGCGGCGGATGCGCAAAATTCTGGTCCCTTTCAACGGCTTCAATCCCCCCGGGGACAAATCGCAACTCAAAGACGCTTTCGTCCGCGAATACGCCGAAATCCATCAGGTGCTGACCGGCATCCTCGCCGCCGGCGAAGAGCTCGGACTGGAGATTCTCCCCCGGCTCTACCCGCCCAATATCAGCGCCGGAAATTTCCTCGCGCGCTGCCGCGCAGGCGGCTTCGACGCGGTGATCTGCTTAGAGCACTTCCCGGCGGAGCTGCCGAGATTGATGGCCGAGGCCAAACTGCCGCTGGTGGTCGCCAATCTTGAGCGCGCCGCCGCGGTCGCCGCCGCGGGGATGGATTTCCGCCAGGTCGGCCGCTTCGCCGGGCGGACGCTGGTCGAGGCCGGACACCGCCGGATCGGCTTCCTTGCCGGAAGCTTAGAGTCGATGATCCACCAGGAGGTCTTCGCCGGGTTCAAGGGCGCTCTGGCCGAGGACGACCTCGAAGTCCGGCCGGATCACTTCGCCCGGCTCGAAACCGGTTGGGGTCCGGGCCATTGGGAACGCCAGGTCAAAGCGATTTTGCTCTCGCGACGCCGTCCGACCGCGCTCTTCGTCTGTCGCGACCGCCGCGCCGCCGCGGTATTCGCCGCCGCCGACGCGATCGGCTTGCGCATTCCCGAAGACCTCTCGGTGCTCGGCTACGACAACCTCACCTGGCCGGATGGCAAAATCCACGGCCTCACCACCATCGAGCAGCCCGCCGCCAACATCGGCCGCGCCGCGGTCTATTTGCTTGACGAGTACTTCAAAACCGGCGTCATCCCCGCCCCGGTACGGCTCCCGCCCGGCCCCCTGATCCGCCGGACCAGCCTCTCGGCTCCGCCCTCGCGGGTGACCGCCGGGTTGTCCGGGTGAATGACGATTTGCATTTCGCGGAGCCCGGGAGTATACTATCGGGCATCTGACAAAGGAATCAGCGATGAATTTTCAAAAGTGGATCGCCCGGCTGGGCAGTGAAATCGAGTTGCTTGAGGTAAACTATTTCCAGACCACCGGCACCGAAAAGATGCACGTCCATACCCATCCGGCCCAATTGCATATCGCCTGTTTCGAGCGCGGCAAAGGACTCTTTTCGCTCAACGGCGTGATGCGAAAAATCCGTCCGGGCGACGTGTATGTGGTCAATCCCGGCGAAATGCACCAATTCCTTCCCGATGCCGAATTGCCCTATCGGGCCTGCTTTCTGCACCTCTCGTGGTACGGCGCGCTGCCGACCGAGCTGCCGCACCATCTGCTGCTGCCGCGCAATGAACGGCGGCGTTTCTTCAACCTCTGCCGCGAACTCGCCGACACCTGGCACCGGCCGAGGCGGCCCGAAAGCGAATTTCTGCTCTACAGTCTTCTGCTGCGATTCTTCAGCGAACTGGTTCGTACCGCCGCCGACCACGAGATCAGCGAAACCAGCCCGGAGCTCAAAGGACTCGACAAAAAGCTCAATCCGGTGATGGCCGCGCTCCACGGCCCGCCGTTCTTCTATCCCGGAATCGATGCGCTCGCGGAGCAGTCCGGAATCAGCCGGCGGCAATTGACCAAACTCTTCAAACTTTATACCGGCTGCGGCGTCAAACAGTATTTTCTCAACAACGTGATGCGCTACGCCGAACTCATGCGCCAGAGCGGCGAATACCGCACCGCCGAGATCGCCCGCCAGTGTGGCTACTCGACGCCGCAGAACTTTCTTCTCGCCCGCAAGAATTACCTCCGGAATCATCCCGACGGGATCAATACGCCGCAGGTGATCATGTTTCGGGCGTCAACCCCGGATGCCGACCCGAAATAATACCTTTGTTACCCGAATCCATACTTGCCAAAACCTCTTTTTTCGGATATAATCAATAGAGTCGATTACAAAAGTTATTTTGGATCGATCCGAAAGAGGATGTTTTTCCGCATGACCGGGTAGATTGAGGGGCATACCCGAAGCGGTATGTCCCGAAATCGCTCCCGGTCGGGTGGGAAAACAGACCTTTCGGGCGGCCGCAAGAACTTTTGCAATCGGCTCAATAGCATGTCAGAAATTATGGAGGTCTTGGTGAAAGATATTTCAGCTCCTTGCCCGGCGTCGGACGCCGCCGTCTCCCGACCGCATTACTTGCGGCGACAATGCCGGTGGCAGTCGCCGTTTTGACATATTTGACTTTGCCCCCCGACTTTCGCCCTGAACCCCGAAAGGATTGAAATGATGAGCCGCCAATCAATGATCGTTGCACTGCTGACCGCTTTCTCCGTCTTTTCTTCCGGCGCGGAACCCGCCGCACCGGCACCGGCCGCATCGTCCGCCGTCAAGCCCGCCGTCGAAAACTGGCCCGACCGCGACTGGCTGCTCGCCGGTCTGGTCAACAGCGTTCCCGCCATCCTCAAAAGTTTCGACCCCGCCACCGGCGAATTCGGCACCAAGCCGTGGATTTCGACCGACCAGAACGTACTTTTTCCGCTCGCCGTCGCATGGGCGGCCCAGTCGCCCAAGAATCCTTATTATCACGATCCCAAACTCCTCGAAGTGATCGGCAAAGGCGGAGAAAAGCTGGTCGATGCGCAGGACGCCAAGGGGATGTGGGTTTTCCGCAAAAAAGACAATTCGACCTGGGGCGACATCCACATGCCATGGGTCTACAGCCGCTGGATCCGCGCCTATTTACTGGTCAAAGACGCCCTGCCCGCGGAGCAACGCGCAAAATGGGAAAAAGGCCTCAAGCTCGGCTATTCGCGCATCGCCGATTACTGCAAAGGAAAAAATTATCACAACATCAACACCTATCACGCAATGGGCCTGTACGCCGCCGGCGTTGCCTTTGACAACCCCGAATGGTGCGACATCGCCTCCCGCTTCATGGCCGGAGTGATCGGCAAGCAGAGCGAAGACGGGTTCTGGTCGGAGAATCACGGCCCGGTGGTAGGCTATAATTTCGTCTATCTTGACGCGCTCGGTATTTACTACGCGATGTCCAAAGATCCGGCCGCCTTGAATGCGCTGCGGCGCGGCGCGCAGTTCCACTCGGCGCTGCTGTGGACCGACGGCAGTTCGGTTTCGGCGGTCGATGAACGCAATCCTTATCACAAGGCAAAGCGGCCCGGCAATGTCGGCTTCAGCTGGACGCCGGAGGGCCGCTGGTACCTTGCCAATTACTTCGCCGGGGAGGACGGCAAGCGCCCGGCGATTTATCCGGACACCGCCGCCACCATGCTGCTTGAGGGCGGGACCGGCGAAATTGCCGCACCGGCAAGCGCCGGAGAACAAGGGTACTACCTCTCGCAAGACGGCAAATTCGCGGTGATCCGGCACCGGCCCTGGCAGTGGTGTTTCTCGGCCTACGCCTGCCCGGCGCCGAACAACCGCTGGATCATGGACCGGCAGGACGCGGTGGAGATTTTCCACGACGGCTTCGGCGTCCTCGCCGGCGGCGGCAACAGCAAAATGCAACCGTACTTTTCCACTTTCACCTTTGGCAATCCCGCCTCATTCCAGCCGGATTACAGCACCGACAAACCGAATTTCGCCGGGCCGGCGGACCTCCGTTACGTACCCGACGCGGCAACCATCGACGGCAACACGATATCCTTGCGCTACGGCGAAAACCGCGCCTCGGTCACGGTGACGCCGCAGGAGGGCGGCAAGCTTGCAATCACCTGCCGGCTCGACGCCAAACCAGACGCCGAAGCCGCCGCCAACATGCCGCTCCTCTTCAACGCCGGCGACAAGCTCCTCCTCGGCAGCGGCAAGACCGTCGAGCTCACCAAAACGCCGGTCACGATTTCCGGCCGCGAGGCGGCGGGCTCGTTCAGCTGTCGCGGCGTCAGGATCGAATTCCCCGAAAATGCGACGCTCCGCTACCCGGTCACCGGCTTCAATCCCTACCACAAGCTCGGCCAGGGGGCGACCCCGCGACTGGTGCTGACGCTCCCCTTGTCGGAGTCGCAAATGGCAAGCACCGTCTTCATCACCACCGCTTCAAGCAAACCGTAAATATGGAGTCCGCCATGAAAAGAAAAAAATTCACCCTGATTGAGCTCCTGGTCGTAATCGCGATCATCGCAATTCTGGCCTCGATGCTGCTTCCCGCCCTCAACAAGGCGCGCGACGCCGCAAAAAAAACCAGGTGCCTCAACAATCTCCGCCAACAAGGGGTCGCGGTCCAGCAATATCTGGGCGACTTCAACTTTTATCCGCTTCTCGGCACCTTCAAGGTTTACAACAATGTCGACAACTTCGGCACCGCCAACTGGAAATTGCAGATTATGCCGTATCTGACCAGCACTACCTCCAACATGGCGGCCAACACGGCCAGCTGGATCGACAAGAAACGACTGTGCTACACCGGAATTTTCGGCTGTCCCGACTGGATGAATGAAAAGGTGGTGCCCGCCGGTCAGCTCAATATGGATCAGACCAACACCTCCAACAGTTCATACTTCGGCGGCGGCTACGGTTACAGCTACTACAAAAACAATAACTACATCGGCTACGTCACCAGCTCCGGAATCTGGCAGGGACGCAAATTCGTGGTCAATCCGTCCAAAACCATCGTCATCGGCGAATCCTCCGACCTCGCGGTGGCCAATACCAGCCAGGGCGCGGTGCTCTACGCCACCCTCGGCCAACCTTATGTCCGGGGACGGCACGACAACTACAAAACCATGCCGATCGCGTGGGCCGACGGCCACTCGAGCGCCATGTCCAATGACGAAATCTGGGCCGGTCAGCCGTTCACCCAGACCAGCGCGCTGTCCGGCAGCGAAACTGCCACCAGCGGCTACTACTTCTATCCCGGCTCGAAATAAAACTTTGCACCATACATACCGGAAAGAGAAAACATGAAAATTGTCACCGTATTGCTGTCGGCCCTGCTGGGCCTGTCGCTCGCCGCCGGAGAGCCGCTCTGGAATGGCGAAAGTTCGAGCATCGCCCTGGTCTCCAAACTCGCCAAACAGCAAGTTGATGTCAGCGACGGCACCCTCACCGTTTCCGCCGAAGGCAACAATTATCTGATCTTCAACATCGCGGTCAAGCCGTTCTCCTTTGCCAAACAGGCGCTGTCGCTGGAACTGAAGACCGCCGGGCCGCGCGGGTTTTACGTCAAGGGCCTGACCGCCGACGGCAAAATCGCGGCGTCGTTCTACACCCTCAACGCGCCCCGGACGGCAACCGCCGTGGTGCTCGCCCCGGAAGCCCCGGCCAAGGGTTTTCTGATCCTCACCAAAGACCTCACCGCTCCGGTGGATACGCCGGTGGTAAAACTACAGATCTTCCTCGGCCGCAGCAACGAAAGCGCCCCGATGTCGGTTTCGCTTGCCAAAATCGAGACGGTCGCCCTCCCCCCGCCGCCGGTCGTCGCCGAAGTCCGCGATTACGGCGTGGCCGCCTCCGGAGGCACCAACCGCGGCACCCTCTCCACCCGCGACGGCGAAGGCCGCGACGTAGCAGTGGTCTGGCTGATGGACAAAGCCAACGACCGCATTCTCCAAATCGATGCCGCCACCGGCAAAACCGACGCGGTCGAGCTCCCCTATAAACCCGGCGACTCGGTCTACTCCTCGATCCTCTCCCAGGCCGGCAAATGTTACTCCCACTTCGGCGGTTACTTTGTCGAATACGATCCGGCGGTCAAGAAATACACCGCCTGGTTCAAAACCCCGCATCAGGCGGCGATGTCGATGTGCGAAGACGCCAAAGGCGTGATCTGGGCCGCCATCTACCCCGATGGAGGCCTGGTCTCCTACGACCCCGCGAGCAAGAAATTCACCGATTACGGCGCGGTCAACCGCGAAAACTGGGCACAGTATCCGCGTTCGGTCATCGCCGGGCCGGATGGCTGGCTTTATATCGGCATCGGCAGCACCAACGGCCAGATTGTCGCCTTCAATCCCGCCACCCGGCAGGCGGTTCCGCTGCTGGCCGGGGATGAACGCCCCAATCCCTCAAGCTACGACGTCAGTTTCTACAGCGACGGCAAAATCTACGGCCGCCATCAGGACCGCTGGTACCAACTCGAAAACGGCGGCAAAACCAAGCTCGACAAAGCGCCCGACGCAACCATTGCCAAGTCGCCGGTCACCGGCACCCAGGGCCTCTTTCACCGCAATCTCCCGTCCGGCAAAGTCATCCGCGAAATCAACCTCCTCGACGGCGTGATGACGGTCGAAGATCCCAAAACCAAAGAGCTTGCCGAAGTCAAATTCCAGTTTAAAAATCGCGGCGCGCCGCTGATGGCGCTCGACGCCAATGCCGAGGGCGTCGTCGCGGGAGGCTCCTTCTTTCCTTTCCGGATCAGCACCCTCAATCCGCAGACCGGCGCCAAGACCGAGGAGGCCGCCGGCATCCAGTGCAATACCATTCTCGCACACGGCAAGTACTTCTACATCGGCGGCTATCACGGCGGCCAGATTCTGCGTTACGACCCGTCCAAGCCGTGGACGCTGAAAAATGCGATGGGCCTCACCGAACCCGATTTGACTTCCAACCCGGTCTATTACGGGAAGGCCAGCCCGGTGATCGCCCGTCCCCACGGCATCGCGATCACCCCGGACGGCAAAACCCTCGCGGTCGGCGGCACCCCCGCCTACGGCGTCACCGGCGGCGGTCTGGCATTGCTCGACACCGAATCGGGCAAACTCGACGTGATCCCCAACGCCGAACTCGCCCCAGACGAAGCGCCGCAGGCCCTCGCCTGGCTCGACAACCAAACCCTCCTGATCGGCACCACCACCGCCCCCGGCACCGGCGGCGAGCGCAAGGCAAAAGAGTGCTCGCTCCTCCTCTTTGACCTCAAAACCAAAAAAGTGACCTGGCGCGGCAAGGAACTCGGCGCGGTTGACGCGATTTACAACCTCCTTGTGCTCCCCGACGGCAAAATCCTCGGCGCGGCCGCGCCGCAGGAGCTCTTCCTCTTTGACCCCGCAACCCGGCAGATTGTCCGGCGCGGCAGTTTCGCCGATTACGGCGCGGCGGCGCTGACCCAGGGCCCGCGGGTGCTCCTCTCCGACGGCAAAAAGGTCTATCTGGTACTCCGCCAAGGCATCGCCACGGTTGACCCGGCCGAATGCAAAATCACCGAATTCCGCAGCGTCCCCGGTTCGATCGAGGCCGGCGGAGCAATCGTCAAGGGTTCGCTGTTCTTCAACAGCGACAACCGCTGGCAGAGCGTCAGGCTCGACGGCGAAAACCGTTGAAAGTCGGGCGGATCGATCATGATCATCGACCTTCACACTCATAACTTCGCCGGCAAGACCGACGCGGTGGTCGCGGCGGCCAGAGGGCACGGCATCGACCGGATCGTCTTTCTCGCCGACGTCTTCCGTTTCGGCTTGTATCCCGAACCCGACGAAGTCAGGCGGATCAACGATGAGACGCTAACCGACGTCCGCCGTTATCCTGATTACACGCGCGGCTTCTGCTTCCTCAACCCCGGCAATCCGCCGGAGTTTCTCCGCGAAGAGTTGAACCGCTGTTTCAGTCATCCCGAATTCATCGGGGTCAAACTCGAAGCCTCGGTCAACTGCCGCAGCCGCAAAATGACGCCGATCATGGACTTTCTGAGAGAGACCAAACGCCCGCTCCTCCAGCACACCTGGTACAAAACCGTCGGCCGCCTCCAGTGCGAATCCGATCCCGCCGACGTCGCCGCGCTCGCCCGACGGCATCCGGAGGTCAAAATCGTGATGGCCCACCTCTGCGGCTGCGGTTATCGCGGAGTCGAGGATATCGCCGATTTGCCCAATGTCGTCATCGACACATCCGGCGCCCAGCCGGAAGCGGGGCTGGTCGAATACGCGGTGCGCCGTCTCGGCGCGGAACGCGTCCTCTACGGCTCCGACGCCCCCTGCCGCGACTTCGGCTGCCAGCTTGCCAAAATCCATGACGCGGCAATCTCCCCGGCCGACCGCGAACGGATCTTGTGGAAAA
>JBFWIO010000025.1:0-14665 GCA_050255955.1 Victivallaceae bacterium | reverse complement strand
TGATGCGTTGTTGCTGTCATCGCTATTGTCAGGGTATTCTCTACAACGAATTGCCGGGTCCCAGAGGCTTATTGCTTTCTGAGTCGCAAGGAGTTCAGTCGGCATCGTTTGGGGGATGTTTTTAAAAAGAGGATCCGGATTGGGATATTGTTTTGCAAATGAATCCCGCACCTTTTCGAAAAAATTATCACTTCCGATCGCCTGGTGTATATATATTATCTTTAGCGGGACCTCGGGCGGCGAGACATTTTGGATAGACGTTCTTTTCTGGGACGCAGCTATCACTAAATCCAATATCAATTGTGTTCTATCTTTTGCCGCGCCATCGTAGAAAAGGGTTATGGTTTTTTCAAGTAAAAGAGGATCTATAAGTATTTTTCTTGATATGCTCGGAAATTGTTGTATTCCCAAGGCGGATGGTTGAATATCTTCAGCTAAGTTTTTTTCATCCATCTTCCGGAAAGCCTCTTCACAAAGAAACATAGGAACTTGATCATCATAATTATAGGCAATAAAAACCACCTCTGAAGCAATTGCCTCGCCTGATTTAGGTCTCAATTTATCTAAAATTTCGAGTGCGATATCGCGAGTCTGGGTCCAGCTGTAGCCAGAATGACGGCGGAAGTAATAGTATATTTTCTTATTTTGAAAAATACGCCAATCCAATCGATCCAAATTATTGTCAGGCGTCCAAAAAGAAATCCATGAAAACCACCCTTCGACTTTAAAGGGTAACGCATTCATCATATTGTGGGCGATAATGGGATTGTCGGTCAAAATAACTTGGCAATTCTGCTTTCTTAAAATGTTTTCGTTAAAAAAACATAGATTAAAATCATCAGGGATATCTTCTCGTGCCATGAACTTGTCATCTGGCATCCCTCTGTTAATAATGCTCTGCAACCAATATGTGATTCTTTGATCAATTAAGTCGTAACAGAGATTATAGCGGATAGATTTTGCCGGATTAATAAAAGGGATTTTCTCCCGCTTGGCTGTTTTTTTTGATCTTACGGAATCGACGGATTCCACGCCAAAGGTTTCGGAAGACGGAAAATTAGCTAATGGTGGCGGCAGGGGTGCCGATAATAATAAGTTAAGAAAATAATCCTTGAGATCATTTTTAATCATGCTTTCTTTCATGCAATACCCTTAGCTTATTAAGATACTTTAAGTTACCAAAAGTATACTGCGATTTTTATTTTATTTAAAAAAATACATCTTTTTTTATCAAAAATTATTTAATTTTTAGCCAATAATATTTGGCATATATGACTGACTTCAGACGACGGCTCAGCCAGCGTAGAGATGTAAGCCAAAACCTGCTGAATCCTTTCCCGATCGGAAAGCCTACCGGCACTGCCACTGATCGCTTCAATAGCTGCGAGCTGGGCGTCTTCGCCAACATGGGTATAGTATTTGTCGATGATACTACCTTCGGCTCCGATGATCGATTGAACGACCGCTTTGGGCACCCCGGCTTCGGCACAGTGGCTGACAAAGCTGTGACGCAGGGAATGGAAGCCGTAAACCGTGACTTTGCGGACCCTCCCCTCCATTTTTGCCGAGGTTTCGATGCCGGCCCAACGAAGGACCCGCATGATGTCAACATTGACAAGATTATCGCCTACGGTCTTGCCGTTTTTATCGACTTGCTTGTAACGCTCCGCCACGCTCGGAGAAACGTAGTCGTTTTCTTTGCGAAGATATGCCACTTGCAACTCCTTGAGCAAAGGAGCTGCAAGTGGAATGCTGACTTCTTTCCCTGTCTTGAACTGCTTGATCCAGATACGCTGTCGCTCCAAATCAATGTGATCCCATTTCAAAAGAACGCAGTCTTTCAGCCGTTGCCCGGTATATAGCCCCAAATAATAAATAGTTTTGATTTCTTGCTTGTTTTTCAGCTTGTGACTGGGGTCGTCGAGTGCGGTAAGAATCGCCTGCTCTTGCTCGCGCGAGAACGCGAGGCGTCGAATCTGTTGCTCCTGCTCTTCTCGCGGTTTCCGCTTCAAAATCGAAAGCACGAAGGGATTGCTGTCACAGAAGTCCTTCAGCGTATCGAAAATTTTCCGGAGTCGCTTGATTTTTCGGTTGTGGGTGGAAACTGAAATCCCCGTCTCCCTCAAATACTGAGAGAAACGGTCTGCATCTGCGGATGAAATTTCTCTAATTGCGCCGCCGGGGCTGTTTATGAAGCCAATGAACTCGTTCAGCGTGGATTCATACGACTTTTGCTCGTGTACTGTAGCCGGCGTAGCTCGATTGGGATGCCGCGAATATTCACCCCAAATATCTTCGAGAAGCAGCAGTTTTTTGCGCGCCGCCCATCCCTTGGCTTCCTTCACATGAGCTGAAATGACCTCGGCATTCGAGGCGTTGATAATCGGCAAGTAGCTTTCGGCTTTTTTCAGGGCGTCTTTTTCAACTTTCGTTTTCAAACTCACCGCTTTTCGTTCCCTGTCAACCTGATAGCGGAAGAAAAAATTACCCCCCGGAATTTTCTGATAAACGGTACCCGTCGCCAATTTGATCTTTTTCGGCTTTTCTGTGCTTGATGGGCGTCCCATAATCTCCTCCCATTGTCAATTTGACCGATTACGGTTTAATATGACTCCGGGAACGAAAATTTACAAACGGAAATGGCACGAAATGGTACCATTTTGGATAAAACGAGGCAAAAAATGGTGGGCGGTAGGGGACTCGAACCCATGACCTCTGCCGTGTGAAAGCAGCGCTCTAACCAGCTGAGCTAACCGCCCAAAGTTCCATTAATATAGTGGAAAATTGAGCAAAGTCAAGCCGCTTTCCGGAAATCGGACGGATTTTTGCCGGCTGAACCGGAAGCGGTCTTGAATTTTTGTACCCGGCCGCGCTCAGTCGCATCCGATTTGGATGTGGGCTTTCACCGTCAGTTTCGCCGTCGGGGTGAAGTGCCAGTTGAGGTGATACTGGTCGAGCAGATCGCGTTTGGGCGGAATTTCAGCCGAGCTGTCGTCGGGGTAGGCGAAACGGTCGGTCCAGCTCGGTGCGGGTACCGCGGCGCCGTCGGCTTTGACGGTGATTTCGGCGCGGCCGGGGGTGCGTTCGAGGCGGACGCCGGTGCCGCGGACCTCCGGGCGGGCGTAGCTGTGAAGACGCCAGTCGATGGTGACCGGCTGGTCGGCTTCGATTTTGTCGGTCACGTCGAGCGTCAGCTTTTCGCGGTCGAAGACCAGTTCACGGATCGCTTTCTTCAGCATCGGATAAGCCGCACCGAGGTCGAAGCGGGCGACACAGCGTTTGCCGTCATCGCGGAACTCAAGGATTTTCCCTACCGCTTCGGCGCTGTGTTTCTGCTGGCCTTTGCCATCGACCATGAAGCAGTTCTGGGCCACGGTCTGGGTGGTCCAGCAGCGATGGTGGTCTTCGCCGAAGATGTCGCCGAAGGAACCGGTCGGGGCCAGCAGCGCTTTGCCGCCCGCCAGCACGGCAAAGTTGCCCTGGTCGGCGTGCTGGTGGCTTGGCGAGCCGTAGCGTGAAGCGCGGGCGAGCACCGCCACCGCGTTTTCGACTTCGGCGACGTTGCGGCGCATGCTGATCAAGCCGGTGTCCCGGCAGATGAAGCTGTTCAGCGCCGGGCCGGCGGCGTCGCGGTCGTCACGCCGCGCTTTGGGGCGGAAAATGTCGAGGAGGTGGAGTTTAAAAATATCGATCTCCGCCGTCAGCCGCCGCGAAAATTCGCGCGCCAGCTCCGGCCCGAAGCGTTCGGCGTAGACGCCCAAGGGGTTCTGGGCCTGAAAGCCCGGCCACTCGATTTCGGTCGGCCAGTTGCCGTCGCCGAAGGGATGGGCCTCCTGTCCGGGCGGCGCGAAGTGGATGAAGAACTGCGATACGCGCCGGAAAAACGGTTTGTCCAGAAAGGAAAACCCGGTGTGGCGCTCGATCGCAAAGAAGAACGGCAGATACCACTTGGTATAGCTGCTGCCGTAAAAAGGCCCTTCCGCCCAGCCTCCGGCGCGGCCGCCGTAGTGGGGGAAAATCGAACCGTAGACTTCGAGCGCGTAGTCGAGGTATTTGATCACCGTTTCGTCAGGAATGTGGCCGGCAAGCACCAAAGCGAGTTCGCCGAGGTAGCCCGGCAGCCGTCCGGAGTGGGAGTTGCCGGGGTGGCCGAGGAAGTCGGTTTCGATCATGTGTTCATAAATTTGGCGGGCGTGCTGGGCAAGAGTGGCGACAATCCAGCTTTTTTCTTTTTCGTTATAGAGATCCCAGGTCCAGTCAACGGTGGCGGGCAGGGTACGGCATAGGCTGAGTCCGATTTCATCGCCCCAGGGGCCGCGCACCGAGCATGGGCCGGCGGGGTTCCACTCGCAGATCCGGAGTACGAAGTCGCGGGCTTTGAGGCCGGCTTCGCGGTCGCCGAGGAGCAAATAGGCGAGCGAACAGGCGGTCATGTTGCGATCGATCAGCCGGCGGCTTTCGTCGAAAGCGCGGCGGTAATCGAAGCGGCTGTCGGGGCGCTGGTAGTCGGGATAGGCCATCACCGGTTCGGCGAGGGCGATTTTGACGTTGCGTTTGAGGATTTCGAGTTCGGCGGCGTGGCGGGTGCGGAGTTCGGGTAGGTCGGCGGGGTAATGGATGTGGCGCGGGTGGGCTTTGGGAATTTTGGCGAAGACTTCGGCGGCGGAGGGGACAACAAAGGACCGGGCGTCGGCGGGGACTTCGAATTCCCATTCGCCGCGCGAGGCGTCGCCGACGGTCACATCCCAGGAGTAGCGGCCGGGTTCAAGCATGCCATCGAAGCGGAAATAGTTGTGATTGACCACTTTGTCGGCGATTACGGTGCGTTCGGGCAGGCGGCGGACCACGATCAGGTAGGATTTGGCGCCGGGTTCGCCGACCCATTGGAGGGAGGGGGGATTGAGTTCGACGACTTCGCCGGGTTCCGGCATTGGGAAGGTGCTCAGGGCGTCACGTTTCTGCGGCAGTTTTTTCATTTCGCGAGTTCCTCGTGTGGTTGTATGTCAAGTGCGTGATCCAACAAATATCCCAGTCTCCGCGTGCCCTGTGCCGTACCCCGGTCAAGGGCCGCGCCCTTGCGCAGAGTCAAGAGGGCGCGGAGCCCTCTTGCGGAGTGTGAGGCGAAACCTCACCGTTCCCGCTCCGGGCGGGCGCACTGCGCCTCTGACTTTCACCGCTCCGTTGTCGCGGGTGGCCAGGAGCGGCGTCCAGCGTAATTCGCCCCGCCCGAGCGACGACGCCGAAGGTGTCGGAGCGACCGTTCCGAAGCAACACGCAAAATGCCGCTTCCATCACTCTCCCCCCTCCGTGCCCCCGTGCCTCCGTGCGAAACCTTCTCCCGGTATCCACCCTGCCCCTGCTTCGCTCGATGTCGTTCGCCGGTCACTTCGTGACTCGGCTGCCGACCTCGCTTTCGCAGAGTTGCGTCGGCTCCGCCGACCTTGGGGGGAGCGCTTCGGGTAGCTTCGCTCGCGTGGATCGCGAGCGACCAGGGGTGTTCGCCCCCTGGACGGCGACTCCGTACGACGGAGGGCGGGGTTGGCGCTTCGCGCTTTTTTTTCTTTTTTTTAGCCTGCGGCGCTTTTTTTTCTTTTTTTATTTTTTATTCCAGATGTAGTTGCCGGTGGCGGGGTCCACCTTGCCGATCTGCTTCGCCGGCGTCCCCGCCATAATCGCATAATCCTCCGTATCATGCGTCACCACCGAATTCGCACAAATCAAATTCGCCCGCCCCACCGTCACCCCATTGGTCACCGTGCACCCACTCCCCATCCACGTCCCGTCTCCAATCACAATCGACTTCGCCACATCCCGCGCCGAATACGTCCCCGTCACCGGATCAAACTTGTGATTCCCCGCCGGCAGCGAACAATGCGGCCCGATCAATACATTTTTGCCGATCCGCACATCGCCATTCAAGTAACAGTATAATCCGATAAAAGAATTCGCCCCAATCTCATTGTCGCCAATCCGCACAATCGCCCCCGGCGCAACCTTCACCCCGTCGCCATACCCCATCAATCGCGCCCGCCGCTCATCATCCGGGCCGTTGTCCGAAAAATGCATAAACCGCACCAGCCGCGCAAATTCCTCCGCCGTCAACCCGCACTGGGTCATCCCGTCATCGACTTCCAGACTTTTCCGCATATTTCTCTCCCCTTGGCATTGAAACTCATATTCTACAATAACCCCGTAAACGGATAATTGCAACTTTACTCACTTTGAATCAATTTTTTTTTGAGGGTCGACCGGGAACCCGGCCGTGACGGCACCGCCGGACGACGGCGGGATTTTGGCTCCGGCGGCATTATTTCACGGGCCGGAGCAAAAATGAAAATCCGCTTTTTTTTTGTCGAAGCCTTGACTTTTCCTTTTTTTCTTGATATAATATGTATGACATAGTTAAAAATAAAAACAAACATACTCGGAGGTTTTTATGAAATGGCGCGGGATCTTGGCGCTGGCATTGCTGGCCGGAGTGCTCGGGGCCGAAGAATGGCGAAGCGAGACTTTCGCCGTCTGGCCGCTGCGGCCGGAGAGCCGGATTCAGAGCTCGGTGATCTCGTTCTCCGACTGGCTGGTTTTCGGCAACGCCAATTACGGCGAGCCCGGCATCCGCGCGATCGTCAACCAGATGGCCGCGTCCGGCATCCGCAACGTCTGGTTCCGCCTCTTCGGCGGCGGGCACGCCCAGTACCCGACCCGCGTGCCGGAAGCCACCGTCGCCAACTATGCCGGGCAGGGCGGCGACTTTTCGCAGTTCGACGGCCTCGCCGCCACCGAAAACTTCAGCCGCAGACTCGGTCTCGGGTTCTGCGTCTGGTTCACCCCGCTCGAAGAGGCGCACGGCTGGCCGGACAATGTCCGCAGCCGTTACGTCGATCTTCACCCCGAACTCGGCGACCGGCTTGCCAACGGCCTTGCCGCCGGTGCGCCCTCCCTCGCTTTTGAGGCCTACCGGAATTACAAATGTGCTTTCGTCGAAGAGGTTTTCAGCCGCTGCCGCCCGGACGCATTGGTGATCGACCTTGAGCGCGGCGGCGCGCCGGTTAGAAGCAACCAGTGGGGCTATCTGCCCGCTGAAGTCGCCAGGTTCAATAGCGAATTCAACCGCTCCGGCAACCCCGCCCCCGATGATCCCGACTGGCTCCGGTTCCGCGCCCGCCACACCACCGATCTGATCGAAGCCATGCGGAAAATCGTCAAAACGCACAATCCCGATGCCAAAGTCATCGTAATGTACCCCGGCAACCGCCCGCTCACCGCGCACTGGGACATCGCCGAAATCGCCAAGCGCAAACTCGCCGATGAACTTGTCCTCGCCGAGCACGGCGCCAACTGGGGCTCGCCGGTTCCGGCTGCCAAAAGCGCGTGGCGCAAGACCGCGGACGAAACCGGGCTCGCGGTCCGTCCGATTCTTTACACGTTGAGCAACGGCCGCTCCGCCGGGACTGAAGCGGAAAAAATGCTCCGCGACGGCGTTCCGGGCATCGTCTGGTTCGAGACCACTTATCTACATTTCAATTCACTCTACGATCTTCCGCTCGCGATCAATGCTCCCGCGGCGGCGCGGATCGGGAGCCCGGTTTACGATTTCTCCGGCGGCGGCGAAGTCATGGTGCTCGGCGCGGGCGACTGGACTCTCGCCGCCAACGGCAAGACTTTGGGCGAAGGCAAAGCTTTCACTGTCCGCCAGGTGACGATCCCGGCCGGGTTCAAGGGAAAGCTTGAACTTGACGTCAAACTTCCGGCCCGCAGCCAATCCTGCGGCATCGCCCTTCAGGGGTATGCGGTGGACGCGGCCGGGCGGCGGCAGCCGATCCAAAGCGACGGCGCGTGGCCGGGAATATCCACCGTTGCCCGGCCCGGCATTCCCCCCTTTCTCAATTCGGAGGTGACCAAGTGAAACGTCTGATGTCGATCGTTGTGATTTTTCTCGCCGCCGCGCTGACGGCGGAGACTTTCACCGCCCAGACCCCGCCCTGGCCGGGTCTCTGGATCTGGGGCGCGCGCCGGGATGGCACGCCGCCGGTTCGGGTCAACCTCGCCGAATATCTCGCCGCCCGGCCCGGCGGCTGGAATCATTCGCTGGTCAACCGCATCGTGGGTGACCTCGCGGCGGGCGGCATCGGGACGATCTACTGGGAGCTTAACGACGGCCGCGGCAAGGCATTGTTCCCGGCCGCCGATCCGGCGCGGGTGCTCCGCTGGCCCAACTGGGGGATGGATCTCGGCGAAATCGATTACCCCGGCCTCGCCGCCGCTGTCGCCGCGAAGCTCGGAATCGACTTCCGGCTCGCGGCTTCCGAAGAATTCCTCGCCGAAGCCAAAGCGAAGTACCCGAACCTGACGGTGATTCCCCGCGCCGAAATTCCGCCGGCGGCGCTGTCGGCGAGTTCGTTCGAGGCCAATGCCGCCGCCCGCAAGTATCTTGACCGGCGGACGTTCGTTTTTGAAAAACATTTCACGCTGGCCACCCGGCCTGAATCCGCCCGGTTGCTGGTGAGCGCCAACCGCCAGTACGAAGTCGAACTCAACGGCAAGACCGTCGGGCGCGACGGCGACTGGATGCGCGGCGAAACCTATCAGGTGGGCGGTCTCCTCAAGCCCGGCGACAATCTTTTGCGGCTCAAAGTCGAGCCGGACGCCGACCTCGCCGGCGTGGTGGCGGCGCTCGAATACAGCGTCAACGGCAAGACTGAAGTCCTCGCGACCGACCTTACGTTCCGCGCCAAAGCGGCTGATGAAAAGGAGTTCCACGGCGTCATCGCCACCGGTTTCGAGGGCGCCGGGCCGCGCTTCCGGCTGAAGGAGCCCTGGAGCAATCCGACCCCGAACTACTTTGAACTCATCGAAGCCGAGCCGGCTTCCGGTGAAACGGCATCGAAAGTCCGGGTGTTCGCCGAAAACTTTGAAAATCCGGCCGGACTCAAGCTCGTTCAGGGCACGCCGCAGGCTACGGTGGTCGAGACCGGCGATGACCGCTTCGGCAAGGCGCTCCGGATCGCGCTGCCCGAAAAAAGCAACGCCAATCACCGCTTTGAACTCCCGCCGCTTACCGCCGGGCAAGTCACCGTCGATTTTGATTTTCTGGTCAGGTCCAGCGCCGCCGGCACCTTGACCGTCGCCGCCGTGGCGGGCGGCAAAGGCGGCAATTTCGCCGAACAGTCACTCGCCTGGCTGATGCTCGACGGCAAACGCGGCGTCCTCTGCAGCTACCAGAACGGCTGGAAAGACGCGGGCAGTTTCCGCACCGGTGAATGGAATCATCTGCAAATGAACATCCACCTCTCGGGCAAACGCGCCGGGACGATCGACCTTGCGCTCAACGGCGACACCGGGGTGTTGATGCTTCCCTTTCGCAATCCGCTGACGATTTCAGCGCAACTGCCGCTCGATCAGCTCTATCTGGTCGGCCGCGCGGCCGGGCGTGACGGCGGCGATGTGCTGCTCGACAACCTGGTGGTGGCAAGCTCCGGCGTCGCCGCGCCGACTCCGCCGGCAACGGAACGGGTCAGAGCGGAAAAATTCTTCAGCGCCGCCCTCAACAAGGAAAAAGCCTATACGGTACTGCTCCCGGCCGGTTTCGACCCCGGCCGGAGCTATCCGGTGCTTTTCCTGCTTCACGGCCGGGGCCGCAACCAGAATTCGCTGATCGATTCGCCGCGCGCCTTTGCCGCGCTGAAGCAAGCGAAGTTTATCACCGTGCTGCCGCTCGGCGACGACTCGTGGTACATCAACAGCCCGGTCAAAAAAGGCGACCGCTATTCCGACTACCTCGCCGAAGTGATCGCCGATGCGGAGAAGAAATATCCGGTTTCGCGCGACCGCCGCTTCCGGGGCCTCGCCGGGTGGAGCATGGGGGGGTACGGCGCGGCGATGTTCGCCGAGAGCCATCCCGACTCCTTTTCGCTCCTCGCGACGGCGATCGCGCTGCTCGACTTCCCGCGCGCCGAGAGCGATTTTCCGGAAAAACAGCGCTACAAAGTCCCGGTCGAGCGTTTCGGCGAAGATCCGGCGCTCTGGCGCGACTTCAACCCCGCGACCGGCGCGGCCAAACTCCGCGATTTCAAGGTCATTCTGGTGCTCGGCAAACAGGACTTCGCCTGCACCATGAACCGCAACTTCCTCGCCGCCCTCGAAGCCGCCAAGATTCCCGCCACCGTGATTGAGCTCCCCGGCGGTCATGCTTTTGCCACCGTCGAAGCCGCCGTTGAAAAAATCGTGCCGCTGGTCAACCAATATTTTGAAAGGTAAAAAGATGCTGTTCCCGAGCAATGTCATCACCGTCGGCTCCCGCAAAATCGGGGCCGGTCAGAGGGTCTTTCTCACCGCCGAAATCGGCCTCGCCCACATGGGTAACTTTGAAGATTGCAAAGCGATGGTGCGCGCCGCCGCCGAAGCCGGCTGCGACGGCGTCGATATTTTCATGTGTAGCGGCGAAGACTTCTACTTCGCCCCCTTCGGCCCCGGCGACAGCCGCGATTCGCGCAAAACCTGGCGCGAACAGTCCTTCAACGACGACCAGTGGCGCGAATTGCTCGCGCTCTCGCGTGAACTCGATATCATTCTCTATCCGACCCCGCTCGATCCGGTCAGCTTGCGCCGGACCGGCGAACTCGGTTTCCCGATGCTCAACCTCAACTCCGACGACATCAACAACGTGCTGATGCTTGAGGAGGCGGCCAAACTCGGCATCCCGATCACCTTTCACGACATCAACGCCTCGCTTGCCGAGGCCGAGGCGGCGGTCCGGGTGCTTACCGACGCCGGGGCGCGCGAGTTGATCATTCTGCACTCGACTCAGGAGAGCGGCGACGAAGCCGAGCTTTACGCTTCGGCCAATCTTGAGGTGATCAACACCTACCGTCAGGCTTTCGGCCACGCCGGGGTGCTGGCCGGGTGCGTCGAGCACACCACCAGCGATTTCCTGATCTACGCGGTGGCCGCGATGCGTCCGGCGCTGATCTCCAAGCATATCCAGATCGACAAAGAGAAAAATCAGCACGACAACCAGATTTCGGTCAATCTCGCCGAACTCAAAACCATGGTCAAAAAGGTCCGCTACGTCGAAATGGCCCTCGGCGGCGGGGTCAACCAGCGCAACGTCGGCCCCGACGGCGCCATGTCACACGGCGCGATGGCCCGGCGCAAGGTGCTGGTGGCGGCGCGCGACATCCCGGCGGGCAAGGTCATCGAACGCGCCGACCTTATCGCCAAGCGTCCCGGCCACCTCGGCGGGCTCCATCCCTGGCAGGCCTATACCGTGCTGGGAGCCCGCGCCCGGCACGCGATCGCCTATAATACGCCGCTTGAGCTTGACGATTTCGAGGCCTTTGGCCCGCATTCCTACAAGTTCCCCGAAATCGAAGTCTGCCGGGTCGGCAATGTTGCCAATATTCGCGGTGCATAAGAGCCAATTTCAAAACTCTCTGCGGTGCTGAAAAACGCTCGCCGCGTCCGGCTTGTCCGGAACTTCGGGCTTTACCGCAGAGGGTAAAGCCGCTCAATGCCGGACGGCGTCGGCCATCGGCGATCATTTTTTCATCATCCGCAAATAGTTTTTAAATCGGCTCAAAAATAAACAAGATCCGAAAACGAGAGGAGTTACAGCATGAAAAACGATTCCGTCGGCAGTGGAAGGTTGCGTTTTTTTACCTTGATCGAGCTGTTGGTGGTGATTGCCATCATCGCCATTCTGGCGGCCATGTTGTTGCCCGCCCTCAACAAGGCGCGCGAGCGGGCGCGGGCCACCCAGTGCCTCTCGAATCTGCGCGGGAGCACCCAGGGACTTACCATGTACGCCGCCGATTACTACGACACGATGCCCGCCTATTACTGGAAAACCGGCAAACTCCTCGGCAAAAACACCGCCCTCATTTCGTGGGCGGCAACGCTGATGAGCACCGGCTACCTCGGCGAGACCTCCAACTCGATCACCTGTCCCAAGATCCTGCCGAAACCGGAATTGAACACCAGCGGCACCGCCTACACCACTTATTTGCAGGTCTACGGCTTCCCCGGCTACGAGGACTTTGACCGAAACGTCTATTACAACGACAGCGACGGCGCCAATCAGGTCCGGTTGCTGCTGCTCCGGCGGGTCAAGTCGCCGTCGAAATTCATGGCCCTCGCCGACTCCTGGCGGATCGACACCAAACGGCAGGTTCAGACCATCTCGATCTACGGCAATTCCTACGTCGTACAGACCCGCCACGGCGGCCGTGCCAACATGGGTTTCGCCGACGGCCACGCCGCCGCCCACACCCCCGAGGAATATCTGGCCAACAGCAAATCCGCCCAGCTCCTCGACCCGAGCAAGGGTGTCGGTTATTTCGACGAGGCGGCTTTCACCAAAAAGACGCTGAAATAGCGTTTTTTATGAATTTAGTGCTATATTATGTCGGACATAGAATTTCGCATAATATAGAAAGGATGCAAAAATGGATCTGGTTTGTCTGATTCGTGAGGAAATTCTGGCGTTGCCCGATTCGGAGAGCTCAATTCGCGAAGCCGACCTGGTGGAGAAGTTCAAGGTCAGCCGCAGCAGTGTGCGCGACGCGCTCAAGCAGCTTGAGGTCGAAAAGCTGATCGTCCGGACCAAGAGCAAAGGCACCACGCTTCGCAAGTTCACGCTGAAGGAGATTTCCGACATCTACGATCTGCGCAGCGTGCTCGAAGGGCTGGCGGCGAGCCTCGCCGCGCGCAACGCCACCCGCGAACAGCTCGCCGAGCTCCAGCAGCTCGCCGAGCAGTGCGAAGCCGCCGCCGGCAATTCCGAACTGCGGACCCGCTGCGACGACGCCTTTCACCGGCTGATCATGCGTATTTCGAACAACCGGCAGCTTGAGGAGATCGTCAACAACTTCGCCATCCTGCGCCAGATTTTCGCCTTGTACCGCAAAAAGAACATCGGCCAGCGCCGCCTGGACCATTCGCCCTTCACCCATCAGAAGATCGCCGCCGCGATCGCCGCCGGTGATTCGGCGCAGGCCGAGAAAATCATGCGAAACCACATCAACTGGGCCAAAAACCAGCATATCGAAGAATTTATTCACCAGAGCCAATTTAAAAACTCTTTGCGGCGCTGAAAAACGCTCGCCGCGTCCGGCTTGTCCGACACTTCGGGCTTTACCGCTGAGGGTAAAGCCGCTCAATGCCGGACGGCGCCGGCCATCGGCGATCATTGTTTCATCATCCGCAAATACTTTTGAAATCGGCTCAACAGAAAGAAAAATAGTTATGCGATTACTGCTCCTGATCCCCGGTCTGCTGCTGCCGCTCCTCGCGGCGGCGGCCGACGGCGGCGACAATTATGACAGTCTGCTTGCGGCGGCCAAAGCGCGGCCGCGTCCGGCGATTTTCAACAACGACGGCGGCGACGCTTATCTTTTTCCGTCAAACCGGGAATTTTCGGTCGAAAATTTCCTCAAAGAGCGCACCGCCCAGCTCCCGGCAACCTCGGTTTCGACGGTGAGTTACTGCACCATCAGCTCGTCCTTTGGGCAATTCACTCACCCCACCCGGCTCGGCGAATTTCTGACCCTGAGCCATAACCGCGAGGGACGGCGGAATATTACCCCCGAACTTGCCAAGCTCGGCACCGATCCCCTCCGCGAAGTGATCCGCTACGCTCACGCCAACGGTCTCGAAGTTTTCTGGTGCCAAAGGATGAACGACTGCCACGACGTCGGCCACCGGCCGGACAAGCCCTATGAACGCTACTCCAAACTCAAAAAGGCGCATCCCGACTGGCTCTTCGGCGCGATCGGCGAAAAGCTGCCGAACGGGGCCTGGAGCGCGGTCGATTACCGGGTGCCGCAGATCCGCGAGCTCGCCGCAGGCTTCGTCCGCGAAGTGGCGCAGAACTACGACATCGACGGCGTCGAACTCGACTTTTTCCGCCATTTCCATTTGCTTGGCTCAGTGGCGCGCGGCCAGACCGCCACGCCGGAGGAGTGCGCCGCGATCGTCACCATGATCCGGCAAATCCGAAGCGACCTCGACGCCGCGGGCCGGAAGCGCAACCGGCCGATCCTGCTGGCGATCCGGGTGCCGGACTCGCCGGAATACTGCCGCGCCGCCGGGCTCGACCTTGAAGCCATCCTTAAAGAACATCTGGTCGATATCCTGATCGGCAGCGGTTACTTCCGGCTCAATACCTGGGACCGTTTGGCCGCGCTCGGCAAAGCTTACGGGGTCAAAACGTATGCGAGCATCTCCGAATCCCGGATTCAGAACACCTTGCCCGCGATGTCGCGCTTGCGCAACCCGGTCTGGCGCGGCCGCGCCGCCGCCGCGCTCCAGGCGGGGGTTGACGGCATACATATCTTCAACCAGTTCAACCTCGCGCCGTCGCGCGCGGCTTATGCCTATGAGCTCAAAGATCCGGCCAAGCTCTTTGCCGGCAACAAATTTTACTTTGCCACCAATCTTGACGGCAACCCCGGACTTTACCTCAAAGACGGCGCAAGCTACCGCCATACGCCGCTGATCACGCCGAAAAATCCGCTTAAATCCCGCAATTCCGCCGAAGTCACACTCGAAACCGGCGAACCTTCGCCGCCGCGCGAAGTCCGGCTTTTCTGTCAGGGCAATCTCGATAACAATAGTCAAGTCGAGCTCAACGGCACGCCCGCCGAACTCGAATTCCGCAACGGCGACC
>JBFWIO010000024.1:0-14868 GCA_050255955.1 Victivallaceae bacterium | reverse complement strand
TGGGCGATCCCGAAAGGCAGTTTCTGGCGCGCCGCCACCCGGACGCTGTGGAAATCGACGAAGATCGGCTGGCAGCCCTCGGCCCGCAGATAAGCGGTATGCTCCTCGTCGAACACCGGCCCGACAAAGGTCTTCATCATCAGATTGAATTCGCGGGGCTCGGTGAGATCCTTGGACCCGCAGTTGGGACAGGTGGCGGGGTCGGCCATCTGATCGACGCGGTAGCGCGACTTGCACTTTTTGCAGTCGGTCATCGAGTCGCTGAACTGGTCGAGGTGGCCGGAGGCTTTCCAGACCCGGGGATGACAGATGATGGTCGAGTCGAGCCCCTCGACGTTGTCGCGGGTTTCGACCATTTCGTGCCACCACAGCGCTTCGACCGCGCGCTTCATGCGCGCACCGTAGGGGCCGTAATCCCAGAAGCCGTTGATCCCGCCGTAGATTTCCGAACTCGGGAAAATAAAGCCCCGGCGTTTGCACAAACTGACAATCTTCTCCATCAATGCGGAGTCCTTGACCTCGTCACTCATCGTTGCGTCCTCCCGGCCGCTGCCGGCCGCGGTTATGTTAGCTATCCATAAAATATTGCATGGATAAAATGTACCATCCCTTTGACCTTTTTTCAACCCCGAAAGCAAGGAATCTTCAACCGAAACACGGAACATGAAAATTTACTCTTTTTTTCATGCCGGGGTTGTTTTTTGGATGAAATTGTTATATAATTAGGTAAAACAGATAATACAGTACAATACAGTTCACTATGGCCATCTATCAGAAAAACGGAATTCACCTGCTTGATCACCTCCAGGCGATGATTGCTTCGGGGAAATATCCGCCGGACTCAAAACTTCCTTCGCTGCGGGAACTTGCAAAGGAGTATTCGCTGTCGCTCGGCACCGTCCAGCGCTGTATCGCCCAGCTCGAAGCCAACGGCATCGTCACCTGCTGCCATGGCGCCGGGATTTTCGTGCGGCCGCCGGATCATACCTTTTTCGGCTCCGGCAATGTCCGCATCGGGTTGCATCTGGAGCAGAATCCGGAAGCACGCGGCACCTATTGCAGCTATGTCGCCAAAGGCATTCAGGATCAGATTGCCAAGCATGAAGTGATGATCGAGATGGGCTACCGCTACATCACCCCGCCCGAGCTTTTGAGCTCATCGGCCGCCCGCAATCAGGCGTTGCTGTTGCTCGGGTCCCACTTTGACCGGGTGATCCCGCGCGCCAAAATCAAATGCCCGGTCGTGGGAGTCGAAATGGCGCTCAACCATGACGGCCTGGTTTCGACGCTGTCGCTCGATCCCTTTCGCGCGGCCGATCTTGCGGTCGATTACTTCCGGAGCCGCAAAATCAGCGAAGTGCTGATTTGCAGTCCCGATTTCCCGCTGCAGCGGGAACGCGCGGAGATTTTCCGCAACCGCTTCCAGACCGTCGGCCGGTGCCGCGAACAGTACACCAACGATCATCCCGCATTCGACTGCGAAAATCCGGAAGTGGGTTATCTCTTCACCAGCGGCAGTTCGCTCCAGGGCCACGCCGCCGACTACCGCCGGCGCACCGGACGTTTCTTTACCCAGGAACGCACCGTGCTTGCAATCGACGGCAGGTCGTATCTGCTGCCGGGGAAGGAACCCGCCGACTGCATCCTCACCGACTGGGTCGAGGTCGGCCACGCCGCGCTCGACGAAGTCGTCCGCCGGGTCCGCAACCCCGGAACTCCGGCGCGGCGGATTTATTTTGACTGCAAGCTAAAAACATACGACTTCAACCAAAGGAGATACTTATGAAGAAAACCATGCTCCTCGCCGCGCTTTTCGCCGCGGCGGCCATCGCCACAGCGGCTGAACTCCCCCAACTCAGTCCCACCGATCTCATCCCGTCTAAAGAGTTGAAAATCACCGCCGACAACGGCGTTATCGCAATCACCAACCTCGCTCCGGCCCGCTTCTGCACTGCGGCATTCAAGGTCGATCTGGCCAATCAGGCCAATCTCGCGCTCCGTTTCGAGTACCGCAACGTCGCCGTCGACGGCGGCGCGCTCCCCGATCTGGTCGCGGTCAATTTCTTCCTCCCGGACAAGCGGATGACCTACACCAGATTCGACGCGAGTACCGAGTGGAAAGAAGCGGTGATCCCGCTTTCTTCGCTCAAAATCGCCAAAAGCGGCCAGGCGCTGACGCCCGAAGATCGCTTCAGCCGGATCGGCATCTACAGCCGCTGCAATGACAACCGCGAGCCCGCCAGAGTGACGCTGGAGCTCCGCAACATCCGGCTGACGGAATATACCAGACCCGCGTCCGAAGCCGCGCCCGCCGCCGCAATCCCGGCGGAGAAACTCCCGGTCACGCTCGGAGCCGACCGGTTGCTGCCGATCAAGGATACCACCAACCGCCCGCTCGCCGACGACGCGATCGCCGCCGACAACGACAGCGCGTCGCGCTTCTGCACCATTTCCTTTAAACTCAACAACCTCCAGTACCGGCCCGACCTTGTGTTGAGCTTTGAGTACCGCAATGTTTCCGCTGAAGGCAAGAAGCCCGACCTGGTCGCGGTCAACTTTTTCGACAACGCCAGACGCTCGACCTACACCCAGTTCCCGGCGAGCACCGAGTGGCGCAAAGAAAGCGTCTCTTTGTCCACCCTCAAACCGATCCAGCCGGGCGCATTCAGCGACCGGGACACCTTCAACAAAGTCAACATCTACAGCCGGATCGCCAACGGCAATCCCGAGGCCAGGCTGACACTCGAAGTGCGGAACTGCAAAATCACGGTCAATCCCGCCTACGACCCCCTCGACGGAATCAGGATCTCCTACAGCAGCCGCCCGCTTTTTGACTGGAAAAAAGACCCGCAGGCCGCCTCCTACCGGGTCGAATACGGCGTCGATCCCAACTTCACTCCGGCGAAAACCCAAACCGCCGAAGTCAAAGTCAATTTCCACAGCCCGGAAGCCGCGCTGGCCCCCGGCCTGGTCTACTACCGGGTGATCGCCCTCCCCGCCGGCAAGGAAATCACCCGCGACAAACTGTTGATTCCGGCGCGTTCGCACGACTGGGCGATCCCCGCCTACGATTTCGCCAAAATCGCCGCGACGCCCCACCCCCGGCTGCGGGAACTCGCGCTCTCCGACAACAACGGCAATCCCGACGCGCTGACCCCTGAGGCCGAAAAGATCCTCAAGTACCACATCCCCCCCAATCCCGAACCCTACAAGGAAGGCGCCGATCCCAACATCCGCGCCTGGATCGAGTGGTACGGCAAAGTCGCCGGCGGAGTCACCGCCGCCACCGGCAACAAGCTCATCACCATCGGCCAGGCCGCGCTGCTGACCGGCCGCAAGGATTTCCAGGCCAAGGCCAAAGATCTCGCCCTCGCGGTCTCCCGGCAGTGGGATCCCGAGAGCGGCAGCAGCATGGAGCGAGGCGATTTGCAGGCGGCGACATTGCTGCGCGGGCTCGGCTTCTGCTACGACGCAAGTTACGACATCATGACGCCGGAGGAACGCGAAGAGGTCGCCAAAACGATCTATTTACGCGGCAAACAGTTCCACACCGCGGTCAATCCCTTCCGCGGCAACGAGGCGCAGAATCACCCCTGGGACCGCACTCAGGCCCTCGCCTTCGCTGCCGTCGCGATCGCCGAAAAACCGGAGAGCACCGAATGGTTCGACTTTGCGGCGCAACTCTACGGCTACCGCTTCCTCCCCTCGCTCGGTTTCGACGGCGAAAACAACGAAGGGCTCGCCTACTGGAGCTACGGCCTTGGCCTCGCGGTCCGCTTCGTCGATCTCGCCCGGGTGGTCGCCGGAAGCGACTACTATACCCACCCCTGGATCCGCCGTACCGCGCGCTTCCCGCTCTATTGCGCGCCGCAGGGCGGTTATCAGATCTCTTTTGCCGACAACGGCAAGCCGAACCATGCCCCGATGGGCCCGGTCAACCGCCCCTTCACCCGCAAACTCGCCGCCGCCACCGGCGACGCCGAAGCACTCTATTACTCGGGTTCCCCCGAAGCTGGCGACCTCAAAGCGGTCGCGCCGGTCGAAATCGAACAATCGGTCGTCTATCCCCATATCGGGGTGGCGGCGTTCAACACCTTTCTTTCCGACGGTCGCGAAAATGTCGCGGTCGGCTTTCACAGCGGTAAATTTTTTGCCGGACACCAGCACGCCGACCAGAATAATTTTGTGATCAACGCCTATGGCGACAAGCTCGCGATCGACGGCGGTTATTACGACTGGTACGGCAGCAAGCACTTTTACGGCTACTCGACCCAGAGCATCGCCCATAACACGGTGCTGGTCAACGACAAGGGGCAGGCCTTTGTGAAACCGGGAGCGGACGGCAAACTCATCGCCGATTTCAATTCCCCCGGTTTCGGCTTCGTCGCCGGAGACGCCTCGGCGCCCAAGATTTACAATGGAGAATTGACCCGATTCGAGCGCCGTTTGCTTTTCGTCAAGCCTTCGTGGGTGTTTGTTGACGACCGGCTGGAAGCGCCCAAGCCCTCGACTTTCCGCTGGCTGCTTCACAGTCATACTCAGAAAATGGCAGAAACCCGCGTCGACGGCAACGCCTTTGCAATCGAACGGCCGCTGGCCAAACTCGAGGGCAAAATGCTGCTCCCCGAAAACGCCAAACTCGACGTCCGCCCGGCCTGCGACATCCCCGCGGTGCAAGGTTATTCGGTCGACCTTCAGCCCGATCCGCAGCCGGAGTGGACGATCAACGCCGCCAATCCCAAGCCGGTCACCAACCTCGAATTCCTGGCCGCAATGGCGATCGCCAAAAACAACGCCGCCGCCCGGCCGGCCGAATTCCGCAAACTCGAAAATGCCGAAGCCGCCGGAGCGATCGCCCGAAACGACCGCGAAACCGTAATCGTCCTCTTCAACCGCAAGCCGGGCAAAAACGCGACACTGGGCGACCTCGCCACCGACGCCGACACCGCCGCCGTCCGGCTCGACCGCGACGGCAAAGTCACCGACGCCATGATCGTCAACGGCACCATGCTCAACTATCAGGGGAAATCGCTCCTCAAACGCGCCGCCGCCGGCAGCATGGCCATCCGGCAGGGCCGCGAAATCAGCATCCAGCCGGTCGAAGTCGCCGGTTTCGACGGTAAGACGGTATCTTTCCGGCGTTATACCGAAATTCTCGGCGACGGCTCCCGGGTCGAACTCCTGACCGGCGTACTGGATAATCAAGTCGAAGGCAAACAGACCATCAGCATCGAGTCGTCCGATCGCGCCCCGGTACATTACACTGTCTCCAACGACCGCACCCGCTGGAGCGGTACGCTCCGTACCGGCGACGCGCCGGCCGAAATGATGCTCGCACCCGGCAGATACCTGGTCTCATTTGCCTCGTCGGGCACGATCGGCAAACCCGAATTCCGGGCCGCTCCGGCCAAAATCGCGGAACCCAAAATCCTGGACCAGAATTTCAAAGTGCCTGAAACCGCGATCCTGATCGAAGCCGAAGCCGCAGTCAACAGTTCTTCTCCGCCGCCGGACATCGTCGACCGCAATCGCACCTCGGGCGGCAAAATCAGCAGCAACTGGAATGAATCCGGCAAATTCGCGGAGTGGGACTTCACCGTCGCCGAGCCGGGGCAATACCGCCTGCTCTTCCGCACCGCTTCCTCGATCGGCCGGATCGTCCGGGTGTTCACCATTGACGGCCGCTCGCCGTCGCCGGAGCTCGGCGCGGTGCGCTACGGCAGCACCGGCGGCTTCGGCTACGAAGACGCGGAATGGCGCTGGATGGAAGTGCCGGTTCCTTTTGAACTCACCGCCGGCAAACACCGCTTGAAATGCCTGATGCTCGACGGCACCGCCAATCTTGATTGTTTCGCCCTGATCAAAGTCAACCGCTGAAAAAAAAGGAGAGCCGAAGATGAAAAAAAGAACCGGATTCACCCTGATCGAACTGCTGGTGGTGATCGCGATCATCGCGATTCTCGCCTCAATGCTGCTGCCGGCCCTCAACAAGGCGCGGATGTCCGCCCAGAAAATCAGTTGCACCAACATCCTCAAGCAGATCGGCACCGCCGACCAGTTCTATCAGGGCGATTATGAATATGCGTTGCCGTGCATCTGGGCGAACAACAACTTCCTGGTCGCCGGACGCATCACCAACAGTTACTGGACCGGGCTGTCCTACCCCTACGCGCCCGGGCTCTTCTCGCGCCCCGACCCGACCGGCACCGACGGCAAAATCCGTTACGCCGCGGTTCCGCTCTGCCCCTCGGCGATCAGCGAAACCGGGGTTTCGGACTGGGTCTACAAAGCGACCTGGAATCCGTGGGACCCGATGGCCACCAACAGCGGCGGCCGCGCCGTCCTGGGCGGCTACGGCCATACCTGGCTCTCCGGCTATCAGGTTCCGGCCCGGCCCAACGGCGACTACCAGATGGTGAAAATGAATAAAATTCTTTCGCCGAGCCGCAAATTCGCGGTCGCCGACGCCTATTATTACGAAGCCGGCTGGCACAGCAGCGACACCAATTTCTACAAACTTCAAGGCGGCACCATTTCCTGGACCCGCCACGGCGGCAACGCGGCCAATGTGCTGTTCTACGACGGCCATGCCGGAACTTTCACCCGGCAGGCGCTGACCGCCCCCTACGGCGACGGCCCCGCAACCGTCAAAGACGCCCATATCTGGCTCAACAAAAGCCTGAAAGACACCGCAATCTGAAGCTCTAACCTGGATGTTGCATGAAGCGCCGGAAATATATCGCAATCAGTATGGATGGCAACGGCTTGCAAATACCGCAGTCCGATAGCAGCGCTATCGGAGAGGATTTTGCAAGATGTTTGCCGCCAAAAGGATGCGATATATTTTTCGGCCATTCATGCAATATTTAGGCTAAATTCCGCGCCCGGCCGGACATGCGACGCAACCGCCGGGCCCGGTCAGCAATCCGGCGGTAACCTGCCGGCAAACGGCCAGTCTGAAGATCAGGACTTCAGCCCGGCCGAGTTTCGCCGAAGTCAAAACATGGCGGCGGCGCATCTCCTCGATTTCCATGGCCTGATCGCAGACCGGGCAAGTCACGCCGTAGCGCCAGCGCCAGGTCGGACAGTCGCGGACGCTCCCGTCCGGGAAACGGACCGGGAGCTTGATTCCGCACGCTTCGAGACAGTGTACTTCGAGCGACTGCTCCACCACATGGTGAAATGAGTTGGCGCGCGGACAATCGACCAGCACCGCCTTGCCACCCATTTTTTCCAGCCTCGCCAGCGGGGAATTTTCGCCAAAAGGCGCCCCGGTATGGTGATCCTTGAGCAAATCCTCGACTCCCCTGCCCCACCCCGCGACCGGATGGCTCGGCGAAAGCGACCGCTTCACCCCCGGAAGACGCCGGAAGCATTCGGTCACCGCGCCGCTGCGGGAGGGGGTGACGGCGGGATCATACACCCACGGCGGCTCGCCCGGCTTCGGCGGTTCGTCGCGAAAATTGAACGACGGCATCAGAAGCATGCCCTCCTCGGAGATCACTTCCATCCAAGCCCGGCAATAGGTCTCGGCGCCGCCCTCGATTTCGCCGATTGAGCTAAGCGACGTGTGAAGCACAATCCGGTCGCCGCTTTCGATGCCGAGGCTGCGGATCGCCGTTTGCAGTTGATCGCGGGTGAAACACACCCGGAATTTCGCCGGAAACTGGCGCAGCAGCCGGAGCAATCCGGCAAGCTCGGCGCGTTCGTATTGCAAATCAAGGCGGTTGAGCAACTCCCATACCGAGTGCTCGCCGTCGGCGGCAGCGAGGATCGACGCGATCGCCGGAACGAAAATCCCGAAATCCTCCGCCCTGGAGCCCGGCAGCAGGACCAGATTGTCGGCGGCTTTTTCGCGCGGAGTGGCAGCTGCGGGCGTCATTTTGGTTCAAGCCGGAAAACCGGACTGCTCCAGACGTGGTTGGACTGATCGTAAATATTGACAAAACCGGCGCGGCAATCCGCCGGGAGTCGGACTTCGGCGACGCCGTTCGCGAGTTTGGCCGGCACGGTCTGGAACTTGCGCTCCGCGGCGGTTCCGGCATCGGCGGTGTAGACCAGTTCGGCTCGGACGATGCCGTCACGCGGGACGTAATCGGCGCGCGCAACGCCGTCTTTGATGGTCAGTTTGATTTCCGGCGGCAACGCTTTGCCGTTGAAAACCGCGTCGGCGAAAACCGCAACTTCATCCCGCCGTCCGGTCTGGTGGCTGTGACCAAAGGGAAACGGCAGCGATCGGAACACTTTGCCTTGCGGCAGCTCGCTTGAGCGCTGCCAGGCGCCGAGGAGATAAAAGCGGTCATTGGGCCCGTTGATGAAAAGCACCGGCATTTTGAGCTTGCCGAGATGCTTCGCCGGGTCAAAGGCGGCGAGCCAGCGCGCGCGGTCGGCCTCTTTCATCTTGCCAAGCGGCGTCGCAAACCAGGTGTCTTCGAGAAACCCGCAGCCGTAAACCGGCGCGGCAAAGGCGAAGCGGTCGTCAAGCGAAGCGGCGAGACACGTGAGATACCCGCCCCACGAAATTCCGGTGATGCCGATGCGGTCGGGATCGACGCCGACTTGACTGCGCAAAAAGGAGTTGGCCAGGATCACCGCCGTCACCGCCTGGGCGCTCCACTGGTCGGCGAGGTCTTTTTCGAAGACAAAATAGTTGTCCGGAGCGCCGCCGAAGTCATGGCGAACCCGGGGCGCCTTTTGCTCGTCAAAAACCACCGGCCGACTGCCGGTGCAATCGACCGCGATCGCCGCCACTCCCCGATCGGTCCAGTACTTGACCCAACCCGCAAAGGCGGTGCCGCCGCCGCCATGAACCAGCACCATCCCCGGTACCGGCTTATTCCCGGTATTCCGCGGCATCCCGAACCAGGCGAAAACCCGGACCGGCTTGCCGTGGAACGGCACCGACTCAAGCCACACCGGACGAATATTGTCGGGCACCTCAAAGTCGAACTTGAACTCGGTTACCGGCGTGACCGCCGGAGCTTTGCGCAACGCATCGATATCCCGGACCGGCTCCGCCGCGCTCAGCCCCAGCATCGAGACCATGATCAAAAAAAACAACATTATTCGTTTCATTGCGATACCCCGTTGAAGATGATAAAATATAACCCCGGCCCGCCATTTCGGCAAGCCGGGGAGATCGAATCGGAATCGGATACTCAGTTCTTGACCGGAACCAGCGAGAGATAATCGACATTCATCATGCCGCCCTCGTCGTTGCTGAAGGTAATCAGCTGCTCCCCGGCCTTGAGTTCGAGCACCATCTGTCCGCCCGCCTTGCCGACCGGGACGATGTCCCAGTCCGCGCCGCTGCCGCCGTTGCCGCCGGTGCCGGGGAAAGTGAAACTGCCGAGCTTTTCGCCGTTGATCGAAACCGAGCGGGTCGCCGTGCCGCTGCTGCAGTAACGCACTTGCATCACGTAACGGCCGTCCCGGGGCAGATTGATCTTCCAGCTGAGTTCGTGGCCTTTTTTGTCCCAGTGCGAAATACTCTTCAAATGAGTGCCGATTTTGTCGGTGCGGACTTCGACCGAGCCGCCTTTTTCATTGATGTAGTCTTCGGCTTCGGCGGCGAAACCGGCGGGAGGATCGACTTTGAACGTCGGCGGGGTCACCGCCGTCGCCACCTGGCCGCGCAACACCACGCCATCGGCCAGCGTGAGTTCGGCGCGGATCGGGGCTTTGGCCGAGCCGGTAACTTTGACCGCGACGTCCTTGACTTCGATTGCGCCGGGCTTGAGATCGACTTTCCACGACACCGGGTCGAATTCCATGCCGCCGGGCGCGAAGAGTTTAAGTTCACCGGCAAGTCCGGCTTCGAGCGGCGCGCTGACAGTCACCCGGAGCGAACGCTTGAGCCCCTCAGAGAGCAAGGTTAAGTTGAGATTCGGCGACAGATTGGCGGGAAGATAGGTCAAAGTCGGGTCGTAAGTGTAGCCCATTGAACTGGTCACGATCGCCATCCGGTAGATATGATCCTGCATCAGATTGGTGCGGCGGTCCATCGCCGGAATCAAGGTTGAGTAGACCCGGAATTCGCCCTTGTTGGAGGTAATGATCTCTTCGCGCCAATCGCCGGAGACATCGGCCACCATTACGGAGTTGCCCTCAAACAAGCCGCCCGCCGGACCGCCCTGAAATTTGGCCGGCGCGTTGCGGAGAATTTCGCGCTGCAGGTCGGCGTCCCAGTAGACCGTGCGGATCGAATCGGTTTCGGTCATCGTCTTGTCCTGCTGAAGCAACTTGCCGTCGCCGGTAAAGAGCCAGCTGTTCCCTTTGGTCTTGTTCTCGCCGTTGCCGGTGTCGATGCCGCCGACTTCAAAACCCTGATAGCGGGGGTCGAGATCGGCCGCATAGCCGTAATGCATGTGGGATGTCGGAGTTTTGAGCTCCCATACCACTTTGCCGGTCTTGGCGTCGGCGACGGTCATCCCGCCGCCCTCGCGGCAGGCGGTTTCGAGGATGGTGACGATCTCCAAACCGGGATTGGCGTTGGTGATGTCGGTCAAATAAAGATAGTCGGGATGACCGTGGCCGGTGCTCCAGAGCGGCCGGCCGTCGTCGTCGAGCACCGCGCTCCCGAGCACGATTTCGTCGCGCCCGTCGCCGTCGATGTCGCCGATCCGGGTGCTGTGCGAGCCCTGGCCGCGGAATTCCTTGCCGTAGCCGTTGCTGCAATAAGTCCAGAGCTGTTCGAGTTTGTCGCCCTTGAGCTGCCAGGCTTCGGCCTTCATCGTGGTGTAAGTGCCGCGCAGCGGGATCAGACAGGGGGTCTTGCCGTCGAGGTAAGCGACCGCAAGCTGGTTGCGGGAGAAGAAATTGTAGTCGTGCGGCGGGTCGCCGAAGCCGTCGCGGCCCGGCCACGGCGCTTTGGCGATCACTTTGCCGGTCATGCCGTCGAGCACGGCGAGGTATTCGTTGCCGGTTTTGACTTTGCCCTCGGCGTCGCGGAGGTCGGAGTCGTCGCCCATCTTGAGCGCCACTTCGGCCTTGCCGTCGCCGTTGAAGTCATAGACGATAAAGGGACTGTACCAGATTCCCTGCTCGATATTCCAGCCGAGATCCTTGGTCCACAGCCGCTTGCCGTCGGCAGTGAAGGCTTCCAGCTTGTAAGTTTCGGGAGATTTCTTCCAGTAGAGGTGATAGGGATCGACCACGCTGGTGCCGATCCGGGCGACGTAATCGTATTTGCCGTCGCCGTCAAGGTCGCCGATGCCGACCTTGTCGATCCGCGCTTTGGGATCGCTCAGCACAAAGGACTGATAAGGCTGCGGCCGGACCGCGGCTTCGCCGGAGAGACCGGTGAACCCGGCCGCCGGACGGACCGCGTATTTGGCGCCCTCAACCGGGTTTTTGTCGAGAAAATCGGTGGTCTGGCGGATGGGCTCGGTATTGAGCTTGGTCTCCTTCCCGCCGGCGATGCGAAAAAGATCGAAAGTGATCTCTTTGGCGTCAGCGGCGAGAAGCCGCCAGGAGAGATAGACTCCGTCGGAAAAACCGGTCGCGACCAGGCCGCGATCGAGTTTTTCGGTAACGGGATCCTTGGCAAAACCGTTGACCGGTTTGTATTCAGTCAAAGGCTTCGCCGCCGGCTTCGCCGCCGCGGCGGCGGCAGCCGGTTGTTCAGTGGTCAATTCGGCCTTGAAGTCATCGAGCGAAATATCGCACTTGCCTTGGCCGATCAGCCGAAAAGTGATGCTGCCGGCATCCTTGGGCACCGCGATCACGCCGGTATATTCTTTCCAGTCGGCACCGAGCCCTTTGAGGGGAATGCTGCCGTAAATCACCGTCTTGCCGTCTTTGAACGAGGAAATCTGCATCGAAGCGTCGGCCGACGCGCCGGTGTTGCTTTTGGCCTGGAGCGTCAGCTTGAAGCTTTCCCCGCCGTTGACCTTGACGGCGACGGCATTAAACGCCCAGTCGCGTTCGCCGACGCTGACGATCCGGCAGGCCATCTGGCCGTTTTTGGCTTCGCCGACCAGCACCGCTTTGGTATCGGGCAGGTTTTCGCGTTTCCAGAAAGCCCATTTCTGGGGCATCCCGCCGATCGAACCGAGCTCAAAATCGCCGTTGGCTACCAGCACGCCGGAGGCGGCCGGAGCGGCTTGGGGGGCAACACTCTCACTCTTGGCGGGAACCGGAGCGGGCGCGGGAACCGCGCCCTTGCCGGTAGACTTGACGTCGAAGTCGTCAACCAGGAAGTCGGCCTTGCCGCGACCGCTCATCCGCACGGTGATCGCATCGACTCCGGCGGGAACGGTGAAGGTGCCTTTGAATTCCTTCCACTCCTTGCCGGCCGAACCGACTTCGAGCTGGACAAAGGTGTAGCTGACCACCTTTTTGTCCTTGTTGGAGACAATCTGGATATTGGCGGAGAAGGGCTGGTCGGTGAGGTTCTTGACCCAGCCGGAAAATTCAAAGCTTTCACCGGGAACCACCGGGAAGGTGCGGTTGGTAAAAGCCCAGTCGAGAGTACCGAGCGCGGTGATCCTGCAGGCGGCTTTGCCGCTGCGGGCATCGTCGGCAACCACCGCGGCCTTGGAATCGACCGCATCGCGTTTCCAGAAAGTCCAGCCGGGAATCTTGTCCGGGGCGGGAGTAGCCACCTCAAAGGATGGATTGTCGAAGCCCGGGGTCTTCGGAGCCGGAGCGGCGGGAACCGCCGCCTTGCGCGAACCGGCCGGGACCACGGAGAAGTAATCGATGTAACAGGAACCCGGATTCGGCTCAAATACAAAACAGTTCGACATCTGGAATTCAAAGGCCCCCTTGGAGCCGTCGATATTTTCGGCAATGACCCCGCCGGTGTATTTCTTCCAGGTCTTGCCGCCGTCAGTTGAGAGACCGATCACCCGGGCGGTGCCTCCGCCAAGAATATCGTATTTGCCGCTTTCCGGCATCGGAATGCTGAATTTGAGAATCGGCGCCGTTGAACCGGGCGTGACGTCCTGTTTGACCGGCGCGCTCTGGATGACCACCCCTCCCGACCATTTCTTGGCGGCGTCAGTATCGGTACTCCAGAGATTCCATTTGGTCTCAGTCATTTTGTTTTCCTGCAGCGCCTCCTGATTGAGCAGAACTTTCTCCGCCTCAAAGCGCTGTTCGGCGACTGCCGCCGAAACCGTCACCGCGCCGAAAATGCCGGCGGCGGCGAACCAGGATCCGATCGTTGTTTTCATTGTGACCTCACTTTCTCTCTGGTGATATGACTCAAAAAATCAGTAAACAGTTTCAAGCTTGTTGGGATCGCTGTAAGCGTAGTCTTTCGGCAGCGAAGTGATACCGATGATTTCCTTGGTCGCGGCGGTGTTGCCTGCGAGCATGATCAGATTGGCCATACCGCTGTGGCGATACCCGATCCGGCAGACCCCGCCGATTTTCGGATTGACGTCAAACGAGGTTGGATATGTTTTGGGATTCAAGGTGGCGTCACCGACAACGGAAGCAAAACTGCCGCCGCCGATAATGCCGTCGGCCAGCCAGACCACCTTGCTCGGATTGCGGATGACGGAGACTTTCCGGACTCTCGCCATTTTGGCGATGCCGTTGGCGTCGATCATGTTATCCATCGGTTTCTGCGACCAGGAAGCGGCACCGTTCATGGTGTAGCTGAGGGGTTTCAGCGAATCCTGGCCGACCCACTGGTTCTGCACTTTGTCCTCGACGCGCACCGAGGGGCAGCCGTTGAAACTGCGGCCCTGATCCCAGCGCCCGACCCATCCCGCGCTCTGGGTTTTGGCCCCGTCGTCGATCGAGCCGACCAGCCAGCTGCGTTTGTCATTCCAGGTATAGGCGCCGCCGGAAGTGCCGTTGGCATGGGGCTGTCCATCGTAGGGAACGGTATAGTCATTAAAGGTCAGATAATAATTGTTGGCGCCGAGCTGCCACTGCTTCAGATTATTGACGCAACTGATCTGGCGGGCCTTTTCCCGCGCGTTGTTCAAGGCAGGCAGCAGCATGGAAGCGAGAATCGCGATAATGGCGATGACGACCAGAAGCTCAATCAGGGTGAATCTCTTTTGTTGCATAGCGGTGTTGCCTCATTTATTTCACTAAAAATCTGACACGGTCAAAAACTTTCTGAATTAATTATATAACAATTCCGTATAAAAAACAAGCCTTTTTCTAAAAAAAATAACTTTTTCGTACAACGTGGAGAAAAAATTGCAAAAAATGTCACAAAATGAAGATGTTCGAGCTCAAAATCCCCTCCCGGCAACGCTGACGGGCGAAGAGATTATTACAATAATGAAATAAAAAGCGCTAAGAACACAATCGTGCAATGTAATTCCGTCGCCGGATTGCCCCCGTACTTTCTGATGCACTCAGGGCTCAGTGGAAACAGCGGGCGCGGCGGCGATTTTTTCACAGCAGGTTTTTTCGCCGAAAGGATGATGGTTGGCCTGACAAAGGCGACAGTTGCCGTGATTCTCGCATCCCGGCCAGGTGCATGGGCAATTCGGATTGAGTTTTTCCATGATGCTCTCCCCTTTATGGAAAAATAGCCCGGAAAAATCAAAATGCAAGGCCCGGATCAGCGATAGTCGAAAAGAATATCGCGGTAATCGCCATCGAAACCGATGTCGCGCAGGAGTTTGAGATGAGGTTGCAGCAAGCCGAAATCAGTCAGATTGTGCGAATCGCTGCCGAGCGTCAGCTTTACCCCGCCGTCAATACAGCGACGCGTGAACTCGTAATCATAGGACTGGTGATGGAAATTGATTTCCATCGCCATACCGTATTGCCGCAGCAACGCAGTCAGCCGGTCATAATACGGCGCAGGATCAATCTTGCGGGAGGTCAACGCGCGCAAAGGGTGCGCCAGCACCCGGACACCGCAGCGCCCCATTGCGCCGACCAGGAACAGCA
>JBFWIO010000023.1:0-15537 GCA_050255955.1 Victivallaceae bacterium | reverse complement strand
CTCGGGGACCTCGATGGTCGAGGAGTCGTAGAGCAGCACGCCGTTCTCTTTGAGTTCCGGCAGGAACTTGGTGAGCGACTGCGAGTTGAGCGCGATCAGCAAGTTGCAGTCGCGGTCGGCCTGCGGCGACCCGATCGGGCCGCGGCTCGAAATCACCGAACAGTTGGCGGTGCCGCCGCGCATCTCCGGCCCGTACGAGGGCAGCCACGAGACGTTGAAGTTCCGCAACCGCGCCATGGTGGCGATCATGTAGCCGAGCGAAAGCACCCCCTGACCGCCGAAGCCGGCGATCTTGATCCGGCGTTCGCGCTCGAAAATCTCCGACTGATTGCGGAAATCGGCGTCGACCGGACGGTCCGGAGCTTTTGGGAAAAGCAGTTCGCGCACCCGCACCGGATCGGTCACCGGTACCGGCCGGGGCAAAGGATCGCGGGAATCGGCGATATTTTTGAGACAGCCGAGCGGGAAGTAACGCTGCATCTGGGTGTCGATGAAGTCGTTCATGCCGCGGGCGTCAAGCTTCAGGTTGATGGGACAGCCGCTCAGGAATTCGACCAGCGAGAAGCCTTTTTTGTCGATGGTGTAGGTGAGCGCCCGGCGCACGGCCTGGCGGGCGGTCATGATGTTGCGGACGGTACTCAGGGCGGTGCGTTCGACGTAAACCGGAGAATCCAGCGCGGCGACGGTTTCGGAGACCTTGAGCGGCAACCCCTCGTTGGCGCTGGAGCGGCCAAAGGGCGAGGTCATCGTCTTCTGCCCCGGCAGCGTGGTCGGGGCCATCTGCCCCCCGGTCATCCCGTAGATCGCGTTGTTGACGAAAAAGACCGCCATGTTTTCACCGCGGTTGGCGGCCTGGATCAACTGGTTGAAGCCGATCGCCCCGAGGTCGCCGTCGCCCTGGTAGGAGATCACGATGTTGTCCGGATTGGCGCGGGCAAGCCCGGTGCCGACCGCCGGGGCGCGGCCGTGCGGCGCGCTGATCCCGAAGCAGTCAAAATAGTAATAAGCGAATACCGAACACCCCACCGGAGCGATCAAAACCGTGCGGTCCTGGATGCCGAAATCGGCAATCGCTTCGGCGATGAGTTTGTGGAGAATGCCGTGGCCGCAGCCGGGGCAGTAGTGCATCGAGAGCTTGTTTTCGCCCGGTCGCCGTTCAAAGGTCGGGAAAAAACCGGTCGGTCTGCCAAGTTTTACTTTTTTCATTTTTTCACCTCCGAGAGCACCCGGCCGGCGATTTCGCCGACGCCGGGTACATGACCGCCCATCCGGTTGATCAAGGTCACCGGACGGCGGCATTCGATCGCGAGTTTGACGTCGTCGATCATCTGTCCATTGCTCATTTCTATTGCGAAAAAGTGCTTCGCGCCGCCGTCCAGCGCCGCGTTGAACGCTTTCTCCGGAAACGGGAATAAGGTGATCGGCCGGATCAGTCCGGCACGCACGCCCATTTTGCGGAGTTCATCGACCGCCGAGCGCGCCATGCGTCCGGAGATGCCGTAGCCGGCGAGGATATATTCGGCATCCTCGGTCAGGTAGCACTCGGCGCGCTGTTCGTGGTCGCGGATGCTCTGGTATTTTTTCTGAAGACGGGTATTGACCGCTTCGAGCTCGTCATGTTCGAGATAGATCGACGAGAAGAAGTTGTGGCGGCTGCGGGTGGGGTCGATCGCGCGCTCGGGCAGCGGCCGCGGCGGCAGCGGCTCGGGAAGTTCGAGCAGCTCCATTACCTGTCCGATCACTCCGTCAGCCATCACGTAGACCGGCGTCGAATACTTCTCGGCGAGTTCAAAAGCGAGGATCGCAAAGTCGCACATCTCCTGCACCGAGCCGGGCGCGAGGACGATCACCTTGTAACTGCCGTGCCCGCCGCCCTTGACCACCTGGTTGTAGTCGGACTGTTCCGGGCCGATGTTGCCGAGGCCGGGACCGCCGCGGGTGATGTCGACGATCAGGCAGGGGAGCTCGCTGCATGCCATGTAGCTCACCGCTTCCTGCTTGAGGCTGATGCCGAGCCCGGAGCTGGCGGTCATAGCCCGGCGCCCGGCGGCGGCGGCGCCCATCACCATATTGATCGAGGCGATTTCGCACTCGGCCTGGAGAAAGGTCCGGCCGAGGGTCGGGAAGAGCCGCGCCGCGGTATGAGCAATTTCGCTCGCCGGGGTGATCGGGTAGCCGAAAAAGCATTCGCAGCCGGCCAGCAGCGCGCCGTAAACCGCGGCCTCGTTGCCCTTGAGCAGCATCCGGTTGGTTTTTTCAGTCATTTCTCCACCTCCTCTTCAAATACCGTCACCGCGCCGGGCTCGGGACAAGTGTAGAAACAGCCGCCGCAACCGACACAGCCGCTTCCGGTGTAGTAGGCGGAGGGAAAACTCATCGAATTGAGCTTGGCGCTCATTTTCAACACCGCGCGGGGACAGGCGAGCACGCAGCGCCCGCAGCCTTTGCACTGCTCGGCTTCAATCAGAACAGAAAATTTTTTCATAGTCACCTCGTAACTTGAACCGGCCCGCCGGAACGAATCCTGCGGCAGGCCGTCTCCGTCGTTTTTTTATGGCAGCGGGGTCCGGATGATGATCCCGCCATTTTCACTTTTCTGGAGTTGGATCATCTCTTTTTTCGGTTTTTCCCGCATGAATATCCCGTCGTCGACCGCAATGTAGCCGGCCCCGACGAGTTCGTGTTTGACATCCTCCAAGCGCCCCGCGCCCTCCGGCAGGTCAAAGGCCACGGTGGCGACGCCGCTCTTTTTCATCACCAGCGACTCGGTCACCGCCGCCCCGGGGGGGACGGGGACATTCTCCGGCACCGGAATCGGACTGATCCGCTTGACCGGCATTTGCATGGCAAAGGCGGTCACGTTGCCGAGCCGTCCGCCGCCGGTCAGCAGCACTTGCTCGCGGTAATTGCGGCCGACAGGCCAGCTCATCCGGAGATTGCCGCCGAGGTTTTCGATAACAAGTTTGGGATAGCGGATTTTGAGCTCACGCACCAGTTCGTCCAGCGGGGTGTTGATCACATAGACCCGCATTTCGGTATCGATGCCGTTAAAAATCACCGGTTCCTGGATCGCCCGCTTCATTTCCAGCAGCGAGTCAAAGGCCGCGCCGGGGACGTCGGCACCGCCCCCGGAGACTTTCGGCCCCAGCCAGTAGACTTCGGCCGACGCCGTCCAGCCGAGGACGCAAAGCGCGAAAATCGATAAACGCCGCAGTTTCATATCAGAGCTTCCAGATCCGGCGGTTGACCGCCTCGTTGACCGCCGGAAAATTCCGGACGAATTCGATCACCAGCGAGTACCAGCGCGGATAAACCACTTCGCGGCGGCCTTTGGCATAAGCGCAGAAAATCCGCCGCGCCAGCGCTTCGGGACTGGCCGCGCCGCGACCCGGCGTCTCCGGCGGCTTGCGATCCCCGAGCGCATGCGCCGAAAATCCGGTCTCGACCCGGCCGGGCAGAACCGAGAGCACCTTGATCCCGCGCCCCGCCACTTCAGGCCGGAGCGATTCGGAGAAGAGCCGCAGCGCCGCCTTGGCCGAATTGTACGCCCCCATGCACGCCACCGGTACTTCGGAGGCGACCGAGGAGATATTGATCACCGTCCCCCGGCTCGCGGCCAGGAGCGGCAGCAGCTCCAGCGTCAGCGTTGCGGGGGCGAAAAAGTCGATTTCCATCAGTTGCCGCAACTGGTGTTCTCCAAGCTCCTCCCAGGTGGCGTAGGAGCCGATTCCGGCGTTGTTGACGAGAACGTCAAGCGTGTCGCCGCGCTCCCGGAGCCGGGCGGCGAGACTTCGGACGCCGTCGGTGTGCGAAAGATCCGCGGCGATGAATTCATCAAAGCAACCGTCATCGCCGGGGGTGCGGCGCGAACTCCCGATCACCCGGAAGCCGCGTCGTTTGAACTCGGCACCCAGCGCCCGGCCGAAGCCTCCGGTAATCCCCGTAATGAGAACGGTTTGGGCCATTTTCACTCTCCCGCTTTGGAGGTCGTATTGTCAAAACAGTGGTAGATTTGCGGCACCAGATATTTCAGTACCGCCGCCGCCGGAATGGCGAAAATCATCCCCGGCACCCCGGCGAAAATCCCGCCGAGCAGCACCACGATGATGGTTTCGAGGGTCGAGAGTCCGAGCGATTCGCCGATCACCATCGGGTACAAAATGAACTGCTCGATAATGCCGTTGTAGATCAAATACGCGACAAGGATGCCGAGAATCTGAAGCGTCGCCACTGAACTGCCCCCGACCGCCAGCGTCACCAGAATGGTCAGCACCGCACTGGCCAGCGGGCCGATGAAGGGCAGCAGGATGCCGCACCCGGCCAGCGGGCCGAGGATGAAGAAATACGGCACGTGAAGGAAGTAGAACACCGTGGTGTAGACGGTCGAGTCAAGCAGCACCAGCGAGAGGTAGCCGCGGAGCCAGACCTTGAGTTTGTTGATCACTTCGCCGATGATCCGGCCGCCTTCGCGGAGGATCTCCTCGTTGGCCCCCGGCAGCCAGTTGCCGTTGAACACAGTGCGCACCAGATAATCGCTCTGGCGTCCGGCTCCGTTATTCTCGTCGCAGAACTCGGCAAGTTTGGTCAAAAAGAGCAGGAAGAAGAAAATCGTAAGCAATAAATCAAGCAAAAACGCCACCGCCGTCCCGATCAATCCGGCGGCGAGCGAAACGAAGCCGCCGGTACGCCGCAGCAGCATCGCCGCAAGTTCGCGCTGGGCCGTCTCGTCGTTGAGCGCCCGGGACAATTCGGAGAGGGTCGATTGCACCAGCGGCATCCGGTCGAATTTCTTGCGGAGGCCGTCGATGTAGTTGAGCACCGGGGCGAAAAACTTTTCGAGCGCCGGTTTGGAAATGGTGGTGGTGGTCGTCACCGTGGCAATCCTGCCGCCCTCGACGGTGGTGCTGGCCGAGACGTCGGCGGAGTCGGAGATTTTCTCCACTTTCTGAACCATCACCGGGATTTTGACTTCGACGTTTTTGAGCTTGCTGACGTAGTTGGAAAAAAAGCAGCCGAGTCCGGCGACCAGCACGATCAGCGTCAGCAGCAGCGAAACGCAGGTGAGCGAAACCGCCCGGCCGATGTTGTGCTTGCGCTGCTGCGCCGCCTCTTCGGCGTCCGAAAGGCGCTCCGTCGTGCCGCGGCTCAGCCGGTGCGAGAGATTGCGCAACGGCCGGGTGACTTCGGAAAAAAACTTGAACGTCCGCGCATAAAGATGGCGGCGATTGGCGAGCCGGCGCTCGAAGTACTTCTCCACCGGCAGCATGATGTACGCAAAAATCAGCCCGAGGATCACCGAACGCAGCAGCGTCGCGGTCAGGATAAAAACCAATATCACCCCGACCGCCACCGCGATCCCGGCGCCGGATTTCAGGATCTTGCGCCTGCGCTCCTCACGCTGGACAAGTTCATCGACGGCGGCGAGGAAATCGGCGCGGGAAATGCCGAAACGCTCCGCGAGTTCCTCCAGCAGCGGGGTGTTGTCCTGCAGCCGCCCCACGCTGATGGAGAGGATCACCATGCTCCGCAGGGCGCGGCGTTTATCGACTTCGCTCAGCGCTTTGAGTTGCTCGGCCGCTTCGGCCGCGCCGAGCGGCGAGGCGATGCGGAGCATGTCAAGCATCTGGGAGATTTCGTGGGGGGAGTGGTCGCGCAGGAGGTGGCGCACCGACTCCAGGTCGCGGCCGGAGAGGGCGTGATCCGGGGCCAGCACCGCTTTGATCAGGCCGACAAAAGCGGCGCGCAGCGCGTCTTCATCACCATTGCCGCCGAAATGGGTGCTCCAAAGTTCACGCGCCCGTTGAAACGGTTTTTCCGCGACTCCCGCAAGTCTTTCCCACATCACGACATCCTTCCCCTTGGGGCACGTTGATATAGCGTATCAGACTCCGCCGCCCGGCCCCCGGAATCAGCGGATCTTGACGGTTTTGTTGCCGGAGGTGACTTCGCCGATCACCGCGGCGGTGAATCCTTTTTCGCGGCAGACGGCGAGCGCCCGCTCGGCGGTCGCCGGCGGCACGAACCAGACCATCCCGACGCCCATGTTGAAAACCCGGTACGCTTCGACCGGATCGACGTTGCCGCGATGAACCAGCAACTTGAAAATCGCGGGAATCGGCAAAACCGAGCTGTCGAAAATCACATCGACATCATCCGGCAGCACCCGCGGCACGTTGTCGTAAAGACCGCCGCCGGTGATGTGGGCGATGCCGTCGAGGGCGAGATTTTCCGCCATCGCCTGGCGGATCGCCGGATAGTAACAAATATGGGGCTTGATCAGCGCTTCGCCGACGGTTTCGCTGCCGAGCTCGGGAAGCCGGGTGTTGACGGTGTATGAACACTGGGCAAAAAGAATCTTGCGGGCAAGGCTGAAGCCGTTGGTGTGAAGACCGTTGGAGCCGAGTCCGATGGCGACGTGGCCGGGACGGATTTTTTCGCCGGTGATGAGCTTGGATTTTTCGACGATGCCGGTGATCACGCCGACCAGGTCGAAGTCGTTGCCGTACATGCCGGGCATTTCGGCGGTTTCGCCGCCGAGGACGGCGCAGTTGGCGGCCCGGCAGGCGTCGGCGATGCCGAAGAGCACCTGTTCGTAGAGCGGACTGCGGAGTTTGCCGATGCCGATATAGTCCATGAAGTAAACCGGCTCGGCCCCCTGGACGGAGATGTCGTTGATGCAGTGGTTGACGATGTCGTAGCCGACGGTGTCGTATTTCTCCATCATCATCGCGATCATCAGTTTGGTGCCGACACCGTCGATGCTGGAGACCATCACCGGTTCGCGGTATTTGGAGAGGTCGATCTGAAAGAGGCCGCCGAAACCGCCGATCGGACTCAACATTTCCGGACGCCTGGTCGCGGCAAACTTGGTCTTGACCTGTTCGAGGAGCGAAGTGGCCAGGTCAATGTCCACTCCGGCGGCTTTGTAGAGATCGCTCTTTACTTTGGTGCTCACGGCTTTGATCCTTCAAGATTGAGAATGAGTTACTGTTACCCCACCCAATATACTGCGGAAAAGACGTTTTTGCAAACCCGCGGGAGAGTTTTTGGGAGAAAGACCCGGCTTCACGCCCGGAGGCCCGCCCGCGATCCCGGCAAAAAGTTTCCGCCGCACCATGGTCACGGGGCCGTTCCGGTCAGGATTTGGCGGCGACGATCAGGATGGGGTGGTAGGTCAGCGGGAAACCGTCGGCGGTTCGCAAGGACTCATAATCGGCGGCGAATTGTTCGAGTTTGTTGCGGGTCCAGCGGCGGCCCGAGCCGGTGGCGCCGACGCCGGTGGCTTTGATGTGGCGGAGGACGGCGAGGGGGCTGTCAAAGAAAAGTTCGATTTTCTCTTCGTGCACCGCGAGGACCTCGAAATCGGGTTCGAGCATCGCAAGGTAGCTTTCGCGTTCGCGGTAATCGAGACCGATGCCGGTGAGACGGCGAAGTTCGCCGAAATTGCCGGGGCCGAAGACCGAAAAGGCCAGCACCCCCTCCGGATTGAGCACGGCGGCAAACCGGCGGAAGAGACCGGCGGGGTCGCGGAGCCACTGCAGCACGGCATTGGCGGCGATCAGATCGAGTTCGGCCGGGAGCTTCAACGTTTCGATGCCGCCGGGCAGAAAGCGCGCCCGGGGGAACTCGCTTGCGAGAACTTCGCACTCCGGCACCAGGTCGTTCAACACCAGCTCACGGTAGGCAAAGCGGGAGGCCAGCTCCCGGGTCAGGAAGCCGGAGCCGCAGCCGACCTCAAAAATCCGGTCGAACTCCTGCCGCAGCGACGCCAGAGTCAGCATTTCGGCGAGTCCGGCGGCCATTTCGCCCTGGACCGCGGCGGCGGCGTCATAGCTCTCGCGACTCCGGCCGAAGCGGCGGCGAATGTCGGTATGGTCAAAGTGAAGCGGCAATTGCGAGCACCTCCGCGAGACCGGGGTGGGCGTGGGGCCAGTCCAGCAGGCGGCCTTTGGCACCCCAGAAAAGTTGCTGTCGTGCGGCCGGAAAAATCCGGTCGCGGCGGCCGATCAGAGCGAGATCGAAAAAGTCCGCGGGAGGGGCGCTTGCGACGATCATGGCTTCGAGCGCCAGTAGTTCGTCGCGTTGTTCGGCGGGATCGCGCCGGGGCTCGGGTCCGCCGCCGGTGCGGCGGTGAAAGTTCTGCCGCGCCGCCGGTTCGAGCCAGTGACCGGCGGTGCCGGCGAAAACGGCGGGGTCGATGCCGAATTCAGCGCTGACCGGGCACAAAGTGCCGTTGACCGCGATCGCGCGCCGGAGTTCAGGCATGCCGAAGCGCTCGCGGCAGCGGGCCGCCGCCCACACCCCGAGCGACCAGGCGACGAGGACGCGACTGGAATAGCCCTCTGCCCCGGCGGGCAAGGCGCACAAGTCACGGTAGTCATAACACACCAGAACGTCGTATCCGTCCGGAAATGAAGCCGGATCAAGCACGGTTTCGTCCATGCTCCAGCCGTGAAAATAGATCAGGAGCCGGGCGTGGCCGTCGCGGCGGACAAAAAGCGTTTTCACAGGGCGGCCTCCACGGATTCGATATCCTCTCCGCTCAGCGCGGCGTTGAGCGAAAACCGCAATCGGGCGCTGCCCGCCGGAACCGTCGGCGGGCGGATCGCGAAGACCAGAATGCCGCAATCGCGGAGCTTCGCCGCCAGCTCAAGCGCCTCGCGGTCGCCGCCGACGATCAACGGAACAATCTGGGAGTCGCCGAGGGTCCGGAAATTTTTGGCCGCGATCACGCCGCGGAGCCGGTTGCCGAGCGCGGCGAGCCGGGCGCGGCGGTCATTCATCGCCGGAATCCGGCCGATCACGAATTCGCTCCACGCCACGATCACCGGCGGCAACCCGGTGGTGAAGATCAATGGCCGCATGGTGTTGACCAGATACTCTTTGGCAACGGGCTCAAGAATCGCATACGCCCCCGCCGAGCCGAAGGCTTTGCCGAACGTGCCGACGATGATGTCGATTTCGCCGATCAGGTTCTCCGCCTCGGCCATCCCCGCCCCGGTGGCCCCGGCGACGCCGACCGAATGGGCCTCGTCGACAATCAGGAATGCGCCGTAGCGCTGCTTGAGCCTCACCAGCCCGGCAAGGTCGATGCGGTCGCCGTCCATGCTGAAAATCGATTCGGTGACGATGAATACCCGGCGGTCGGTTTGCGCCGCTTCCGCCAGCAGCGCTTCCAGCCGCGCGAGATCGCCGTGGGGAAAGCGTTTGAACTCCGCTTCGGCGAGGCGCAAGCCGTCGATGATGCTGGCATGATTGAGCTTGTCGGAGAGGATCAGATCGCCTTTGCGGCACAGGGCCGGGAGGATGCCGAGATTGGCGTGATAGCCGCTGTTGAAAACCAGCGCGGCGCGGCCGTGGCCGTACCACTTCGCCAGTGCCGTTTCGAGCGAGGCGTACTGCGGCGAATTGCCGGTGAGCAGACGGCTGGAGGCGGCCGATAAGCCGAGCGGGCCGGCTTCACGGTAAAATTCGCGCCGGAGCTCAAGGTCGCCGGCAATGCCGAGGTAATCGTTGCCGGAGAAGTTACGATAGTCGCGCCCCTCATAGCAGGCGACCGCCCCGCGACAGTCGATGGTGCGAAGCTCGCGGAGCCTCCCCGCCTCGCGGAGATGTCCGAGCTCGGTTTCAAATTGGCGGTAAAAACGGTCCATCACGGTTTCTCCTTTGGCCGCGGCAGCAGAATGTAGAGCGAAAGGTCCGTCGAAGCCCCGCTCACCCGGGCGAAACGGCGGCCGGGATCGGGATCGCGATCGGACAAATATACCAGCACCGGATTTTCCCTGGCGACGAATTCGCGCAACCGGTCCGGATAGTCGTTGTAGACCCGCCGCTGCCAGTTCATGTACATCGGGTGGAAGCTCCAGTCCCCGGGGAAAAAGAAGCAGTAGAGTCCCGCATCGGTGAGGTTGACATACGGCCGGCCGCGAAATTCGTCGGGCACCGCGTCGAACGCCTTCCGGATGTTGTTCCAGTATTGATATTGCCCGCCGGAAAGCCGCAGGTGCCGGAGGACCGGAATATTCGCCACCTCGCGCCGGGAGTCGAAACCGGCAACCGAATCGCAAAAGCCCTTCATTCGCGGCGTCAGCTCGGGCAACAGCAACAGCAGCAGCACCGCCGCCGCGCCCCACCGCCAGACCGGACGCGGCAGCTCGCGGACGCCGAGCACCGCGAAACCGAACATCGGAATCGCCGCCCAGAACCAGTGCCGGGGGCTGCCGGCCGGATAATACTGATGCCAGGAAGCCAGCGCCGGCAGCGCGACCGCCAGCAGCACCCAGTCCGCCGGGCGGGCTTTCCCCCGGTAAACCCGCCAGCCGCCGCGAAGGGCGAAGCCGAGGGTAAAAAGCGGGAACAAAAGATAAAAGGTCCCTCCGGGGAACAACCCGGACAGTATTCCGGCCGGCCAAAGTCCCCCGGCGGCAACGCCCGTCACGTCCTCCCCGCCGGAACGGAATTCAAAAAGAATCGCCTGCGTCACCCAGTCGCGCCAGGCGTCGGCAAAGACGAGATACCCGGCGATCAGCGCCGAAAAAGCGGCCGCCCCGATACCCAGGCGCAACAGCCGCCGCCCGGTCGCCCGCCAAGACTCGCCGTCGCGCCAGTGCAAAGCCAGCGCAAACAGCGCCGCCGCCGCAAAGACCGACCCGAAAGACGGACGGCACCAGAAAGCGCATATCGAACTTGCCCCGATCAGATAATAGTCGATCTTGCGCTCAAAATCGAGACTTTTCTGCATCCATGCGATACTCAGCAGCAAAAAGAACAAAGCGTAGACCGGACTCCAAACGAGGAACGTCCATTGCGGCATATGAAACGCCGGCAACAGCCAGAACAGCGCGATCACCGCCCAGCGGTATTGCCTGAGCGCCCGTGCCCAGATTTGGTACAGCAGCACCGCCGAGAGGGCATAAAAGCACACCGCCGAAACCCGGACCGTCCAGAGCGTCGCACCGCCGAGTTTGATCGCAAAAGCCTGAAAGAAAACGGTCAGAAAGCCGTGCCGGGAAAAAGTGTCGCGGAAAAGAATCTTCCCGGCCGCCACGTCGGCCGCCGGCTTGAGCATCTCACCGTCGTAATGCGGCTCAAAGTCGCCGAGGGCGCAAAAACCGAAGAGCGCGGCCGTCACCGCGAAGATGACCAGTTCCGCACCGTACCGCTTGAAAAGAGTATGCGCCGTCTCGAAATTCATAATCCGTTAATATATACCGTCCGGCGCTTGATTTCAACGCGTCGCGATGGTATTTTATAGTGATGGATAATCGGAAAACCAAATCATGAAAGCATTGCCTTGAATATGAAAGCTGTTGAAATTCGCCGGAAATATCTCGACTTTTTCGTCTCCAAAGGGCACAAGGAGATCAAGAGCGCGCCGCTGATCCCGGAAAACGATCCGACGTGTCTGTTCACCACCGCCGGAATGCACCCCCTGGTGCCCTACCTCCAGGGCTCGCCGCACCCCCTCGGCACCCGGCTGACCGACTGCCAGAAGTGTATCCGCACCGGCGACATCGACGAAGTCGGCGACCCGGTGCACCTGACTTTCTTTGAAATGCTCGGCAACTGGTCGCTCGGCGATTACTTCAAAGAAGACGCGATCCGGTTCAGTTTCGAATTCCTGACCGGGGCGAACAACCTCAATATTCCGCTCAACATGCTGGCGGTGACGGTTTTCGCGGGCGACCAGGACGCCACCTTTGACGACTTCTCGTGGAAGCTTTGGAATTCGCTCGGCGTTCCCGCCGAAAGGATCGCCAAGCTCGGCAAAAAAGACAACTGGTGGGGCCCCGCCGGCCAGACCGGCCCCTGCGGCCCGGACACCGAGATGTTCTACTGGACCGGCGGCGGCGAACCGCCCGTGGCATTTGACCCCGCCGACAAACGCTGGGTCGAAATCTGGAACGACGTCTTTATGGAGTACAACAAAAACGCCGAGGGCAAATACGAACTCCTCGCCCGCAAAAACGTCGATACCGGCATGGGCCTCGAACGCGTTACCGCGATCCTTCAGGGCAAAAAGAGCTGCTACGAAACCGAGATCTTCGCCCCCGTCTTTGCCGAACTCGACCGCATCCGCAAGGTCGCGTGCGCTCCCTCCGAGCGTTCGCCGTCGGAGCGGATCATCGCCGACCACCTCCGCGCCGCGACTTTCATCATCGCCGACGGCATCACGCCCGGCAAAGTCGACCAGCCCTACGTGCTCCGCCGGCTGATCCGCCGCGCCATCCGCGAAGGCCGCAAGCTCGGCATCACCGGCCCCTTCACCGCGTGCATCGCCGAAGCCGTGATCAACCAGCTGGCCGACGTCTATACCGAACTGGGCGTCAACCGCGAAAAGATCCTCGACGAACTCAACCGCGAAGAGCGCCAGTTCGAGCAGACCCTCGAAAAAGGCACCCGTGAATTCGAGAAATTCATCAGCCGGGTTCCCGCCCACATCGAGCGCAAGGTGATCAGCGGCAAAAACGCGTTTTACCTCTACGAAACCTACGGCTTCCCGATCGAGCTGACCGTCGAAATGGCCAAAGAGCAGAACTTCACGGTTGACCTTGAGGGTTTCAAGGAAGCCTTTGCCAAACACCAGGAGCTGTCGCGCCAGGGCGCCGAACAGAAGTTCAAGGGCGGCCTCGCCGACCAGTCCGAAGTCACCGCCAAACTCCACACCGCAACCCACCTCCTCCAGGCGGCATTGCGCAAAGTGCTCGGCGATCACGTCGAACAGCGCGGCTCCAACATCACGCCCGAAAGACTCCGCTTCGACTTTTCGCACGAGGACAAGATGACCCCGGAACAGCTCAAGGAAGTCGAAGCACTGGTCAATCTCGCGATCGAGCGCAACATCCCGGTTGAAGTCGTCGAGACCACCGTGGCCGAAGCGAAAGCCGCCGGCGCGATGGGCCTCTTTGAAGACCGCTACGCCGAAAAGGTGACGATGTACACCATCGGCGACGTCAGTTGCGAAATCTGCGGCGGCCCGCATGCCAATGCGACCGGCGAACTCGGCAAATTCCGCATTGGCAAAGAAGAAAGTTCGAGCCGCGGCGTCCGCCGGATCAAAGCGATGCTGGAGACAAAATGAAAGAAATCGGAGTCACCATCCAACCCGTCGGGACCGGTTATCTGGTCCGGGTCTCGGGCCGCGCCAACTTCGACTACGCGGTGCCGATTCGCGAACTGGCCAAAACGCTGAGCGGCAAAGAGCCGTTCGTTTTTGACCTCTCGCAGTGCACCGCGATGGACAGCACCTTTATGGGCGTGCTGTCGATGATCGGGCTCAAGGCGCGGCGCTGCGCGGTGCCGGTGGTGATCGCGGGCGCGGCAGACAATCTGCGTGCACTGCTCCACGGCCTCGGGGTAGACAAGCTTTTCAGCTTCGTCGCCGAAGTGCCCGCCGCCGGGGGAGACGCGACCGCCGCCAGAAGCGCGGGCGACCTCCACGCCACCGCCGAAACGGTGCTGGAAGCGCACCAGTCGCTGATCCGCGCCGATTGCACCAACGCCCAGCGCTTCGAGCAAGTGATCGAATTCGCCAAAGCCGACGTTGACCGGCTCAAGGCGGAAAAAGAAGCGTCGAAGCCGGATCAGAAATAACGCTTGAGGCGACTGCAGCGCCGCAGCACCCGGGCAAGATCGGCCCGCATGGGATAGAGCGTGGTCTGCCCGCTCGTGACCGGTTCACCGGCGACCGCGAAGCCGAGTTGTTCGTACAAAGGGGTCTGATTTGAAATCCCGGAAATGACCACCTCGTCGATGCCGCGCCGGCCAAGTTCGCTCAGCATCGCGACGCCGAGCCGGGCGGCGACGCTGGTATGCCGGTAATCGGCGCGGACGGCATAAAGCCGGATTTCGGCAAGTTTCCCGCCCTCCGGCATGGCCGTCACCGCATCGCCGAAGTGTTCGGCGGCGGAGTAAGGGGCTTGCCAGTGGGCGCTGATCATGCCGACGATTTCGCCGCAAGGGGTGAGGCGGGCGGCGAAATAGATATTTTTGGCATGGAATTTGTCGATCAAGGTCTGGTCTTCGCGAGCTTCCCGCATCTTGAGTTCGGCGGCGAATACGGCGTAGTTGAAACGCCAGAGCGGCTCGAAGTCGGCGGCGGCCGGGGTAAAGATTTCGATCATCGCAGTTCCCGTTTCACTTGCGCCGGACCGCACGATCGGCCCGGCAATGTCATAGAGTAATGGCGATGAAACCATTTTTCAAGTTAAAAATCGGTCGCGGGGCGATAATTTTGACCGCCATGCTTGTGGCGGTGCTGACGCTTCGCGGGATTTACGAGCTTCAGCCGTACCGATTGCTGTGGGTTTCGGGCGACTCGATGGAGCCGACCATAGCCAATGGCTCGCTGTTGTGGGTGGACACGCGCTACCCGGGTCAGATTCCGCTTCGCACCGGTGACGTGATCGAGTTTCGTCACGGCGGCGACAATTACATCAAGCGGGTGGTGGCGATGCCGGGCGACGAACTTCTGATGATCCGCACCGAGAGCGCGAGCGCGATCCTGATCCCGGGCTGGCAAGTGATCCCGGCGATCGAGCTCTGCCGCAACCACGCAGACGCGAAACTGGAACGCCTGATCGTCGAAGAAGGCCAACTTTACGTCGTGGGCGACAACCGGGTAGCCTCCTTCGACAGCCGCGACTTCGGCGCGATCAACACCGCCACGGTAATCGGCAAAGTCCTGACCCCGCCCCCGCCCCCAAAAAACCTCTGACCATCCGGAAGACAAAGAACGCTTACGGCAAAAAATCTATATCATTTCACGTTTGCATTTGCGTGATTACTGACACCAGACCTCATTCAAAAAGCTCAGGGGTAGCTCAAGGGAACTTCAGCCGTTTACAAAAAAACTTGAAATTCTCAATTTTGAGATTAAATTGTATCCGATGGATTGTATTTACATAAAGGCAAACAGGATTCGCATCATGTGCCAGCTTGACCGGTTGCAACAAAAGAGAGCCGAAATCAATCGGATAGCCCAAAGGCATCACGCCAATAAAGTGTATGTCTTTGGTTCGTGTGCCCGGAAAGAGGAAACCCCGGAAAGTGATGTTGATTTGCTGGTCGAATTTGACAATGCTTCATTATTTGACCATATACGCCTTGAGCAGGAACTTTCAGACTATTTGCAAACCGCCGTTGATGTCGTGTCCATAAAGGCTCTCCGGCAGGATTCTTTTGGAAATCAGGTAAGGCGGGAGATGATTTTGCTATGAATGCCGATATCAACCGCTTGGAGCATATGATTGATGCCTGTGAGAGGATTGTTCAATTTACTGACGTGGATTACTCCATATACGAAAATTCAATTGAAAAACAAGCGGCTGTTGCGCGTTATTTTGAAATTTTAGGCGAGGCATCTGGAAAAATATCTCCGGAAATTAAACGCATGCATCCAGCCGTACCGTGGCAAGTTACAACGGCATTGCGGAACATCTTAATCCATGATTACGTCAAGGTAGATTATTTTGAACTTTGGAAAACCGCCAAAGAAGATATTCCGCAACTGCACTTACTCGTTAAAAATATACTGCA